>PCWZ01000051.1:3720-6704 GCA_002796305.1 Deltaproteobacteria bacterium CG11_big_fil_rev_8_21_14_0_20_49_13 | reverse complement strand
CGCATGCGCACCAGCCCGTAAGGAGCTGGTGTGCGCGTGGGTGGGTAACTGCTTCTTGAGTACGACGCAAAAAGTTACCCACAGGTGGCGCGCACCGGCTCTCCCTTCGGGGGCCGGCGCGCCACCTGATGGATAACTTTTTACTAACAATGTATTCATCATTTTTTACTTACCCAAGAATGTTATGGGCACCTCTATAAACCCATTGTTATGTCATTGCGAGGAGCGTCCAGCGACGAAGCAATCTCCATAAATCAAGTTTTTATGGGGGATTGCCGCGCCCCTTCGGGGCTCGCAATGACAGAGTGAGTAGTTTATAGAGGTGCCCTTATGAGCCTTTCAGCATAAATGCCCTCAAATAATCCACTCACTTTGGAGAAGAGCCACTCTTAGTGAAGATGTCATTAGAGATAAGCGGATGACCGGCTGTCCGTGAAGCCGCTTATCTCTGGGGTCGCGGAGTGGACTTCACAAAAGGGGATATCTCTCTCAGCTGTTTGACTATATCCGGCATCTTTTCGATCACAAGATCTATCTCTGTGTCAGTGGTGTAGCGCGACAACGAAAATCTTATCGACCCGTGCGCGCGGGCGAACGGTATCTTCATCGCCCTTAGAACATGCGAAGGTTCCAAAGAACCCGATGTGCATGCCGAGCCGCTTGAAGCGCATATGCCGTGTTCGTTCATGAGCAGGAGTATCGCTTCTCCTTCTATATATTCAAAACCTATGTTCGTTGTATTGGGGAGCCTGTGTTCCTTTTCACCGTGAACCCTGGCATTTGGTATCAATGAGACCATGGCATTTTCCAGTCTGTCGCGAAGCGTTTTCACACGCGTATTCTCCTCGTTCATATACTGAAGGGCAAGCTCCGCCGCTCTTCCCATGCCCACAACAGAAGGTACATTCTCGGTTCCGCCCCTTTTCCCGCGTTCCTGATGCCCGCCTATCACGAACGGATGGAACTTTGTCCCTCTTTTAATGTAGAGAAGACCCATTCCCTTGGGGGCGTGCAGTTTATGCCCGGATACTGAAAGGAAGTTTATGGCCGAGTTTTCCACGTTCATCGGGATCTTTCCGACAGCCTGGACCGCGTCGGTATGGAAGGGGATGTTCGAGGCCGCACAGATATCGGCTATCTCTTCAACTGGAAAGATCACCCCCGTTTCATTATTTGCCCACATTATAGACACGATAGCGGTGTCGGGTCTTATTGCTTTTTCTATCTCTTTGGGGTCTATCCTTCCGGACTCATCAACACCGACCTCTGTTATGTCATAACCCCGTTTTTTAAGGTCGTGACACAAGGACCTCACCGCCGGATGTTCGACGGCAGAGGTGATAATATGTTTCTTTTCGGGATAAGAGAGCAGGGTCCCCATAATAGCCGCATTGTCACTTTCGGTTCCGCCGCTTGTAAAGACGATATCGGAGGCGCGTTTGGCACCTATAAGGGCCGCACATTTATCGCGCGCCTTATTAATGCTTGACGCGACCTCTCCGCCAAAGCTGTGCATGCTGGAGGGGTTCCCATACCTTTCGGTGAAGAACGGCAGCATATCTTTCAACACTTCGTTATCGACCACCGTTGTGGCATTGTTGTCCAGATAAATGGTCTTCATATGTTATGCATCTCCTGAACTTTTAATTTCGGCGAGACCTCTTCGTTAAGTTTCTTTTCCACAAAGTCCTTCATTGTAGATGCCGCGCCTATGCAACCGGAGCAGTGTCCCAAAAGTTTCAGGAAGACGATGTTGTTGTCAAGGTCGACCAATTCCAGGTCTCCGCCGTCCTTCTGGAGAGTAGGCCTTATTTTCTTATCAAGGAATTCCGTTAACCTGTTTATCTTCTGGATGTTGGTCAGTGAGTCGAAGGGAGTGGGGGTGTCTTTCTTTTTTGCTTCCGTATCGGCCTCAAGGAAGACCTCTTTTATAACCTTCGCTATTTCATCCTTGCACTTTCCGCATCCGCCGCCGGCCTTGGTGTAGTTGGTCACTTCTTCAATGGTAGTTAGATGATTTATCTTAACGGCATCCTTTATCTCTTTCTCGGTCACTCCAAAACATTCGCAGACCACTTTTCCCTCAAGCATCTTATGTTGTTCGGGCTTTATACCTTTATAGAAGTCGATCGCCGCCTGCAGCGCCTCACGTCCCATAACAGAGCAATGCATCTTTGCCTCGGGGAGTCCGCCCAGATATTCGGCGATGTTCTTGTTGGTGACCTTCGCCGCTTCCTCTAAGGTCATTCCCTTAATGAGCTCGGTCAAAGCCGAACTTGAGGCAATGGCCGACGCGCATCCGAACGTCTTAAACCTCACATCGTTTATCTTCTTATTTTCATCCAGCTTGAAAGTAAGCCTCAGTGCGTCGCCGCATGCCATTGAACCGACCTCTCCGACGCCGTCGGGGTTTTCCACCTCGCCTACGTTCCTTGGATGAAGGAAATGATCCTTAACCTTGTCTGTATATTCCCACATATAGATCTCCTTGCCGCGCGGGCATTTATAGCAAGGTCTTCAGAAGAGGGGGGACATGATGGCGCGTCCTTGAATCAACGCACCTCTCACATGAGCTCTCTTCCGTCATATTATTACAAACCTTGCAGTTTTCGACTAGTTTTATCACCTCTTCAAGCTCTTTAATGAGGCGATTATATTTTTTGACAGTTTCCTTCAGCTCTTCGGCCTTAAGGTTCAGATATTTAAGCATATTGGGGGCAGTTTCCGAACCCGTTGTCCCGTGCTGTCTTAGATGGATGAGCCTACTGATCTCTTCAAGAGGCATTCCAATATCCTTGAAGACGAGGACCATTTTAAGCTTCTCGGCCTGGGCCTCACTAAAGACACGATATCCGTTCTGGGACCTTTCGGCGGTGATAAGCCCGAGCTCTTCATAGTACCTCACAGTCCTCTGCGAGATACCGAGCTTCCTGGCCATTTCTCCAACCTGGTATGTCTTTGTCTCTATACCGGGTAGCATAATA
>PCWZ01000051.1:0-3660 GCA_002796305.1 Deltaproteobacteria bacterium CG11_big_fil_rev_8_21_14_0_20_49_13 | reverse complement strand
CGTACGAAGTGCGAAATAAAAAGCTAGAAATACTTATGGTTTTTAACAAAAATGCTCCCAACCAAAAGTTAAAACACCATATTTTAACCGCTCGATATTTCCGCTTTCGCGGGAAAGACACAGAAAATCAACAGCCTCATTTTGAACGTCAAATAATTGACCGTTTAAAATGATAAAAAAACAAAAAATTCCCAAGATGATAATACGTTTTTTACCCGACACAAATTAACCACAATAAATACAACAAGTTACAATTGTGAGGATCGTTAAAAGTTGGCATGGCATATGCAAAACCATTGTTTGAAGGCGAGAGGGATAACAAGGGGTGGGGGTCATATGAAAAATATTCATGAACCAAATGGAGAGAGGTTGATGAATGAAGAGGCTAAAGGCAGGGAATCTCCGCTTGAAAGGATAAAGAAGACCGGCGGTGTGGCACATCCCGTCAAACAGCGGATGGGAAGACCGGCAGATAGTATGCTGGCGGTATACAGGGACCGTTTTACCTACACGTTCATATTGGATAAAGAGGTGGCATCCATCCATTTTGACAGGTCCAAAAAGGAGATCTTCTTTCGCGGCCACAACATCCTCAAGATGGTCTTGTCGCCGGAACAGGTAAGGGCCCTAAAATCGGCACAGGAGGTCTTGGAGGATGATGAGCAGGGGAAATTACTTTTTAATGAATATGTAGCAACTTTAGGGGGTCTTCTAGCCGATAAGTATAAGTCGGCGCAAGTGCGAAGCGCTTAAGTGTGTAAGTTAAGAGTGGAGAGGAAAAGATGAGCGTAATCAGCAACATAAGGGAGAGATTGAGAAAGGTAGATGTCTCTCGCGGTTCATCTAAAAGCACCAATTCCAAAGACCTTCCGCTTGATCATCAGCTAACTTTTGACAGAAATTCGTCTGAAAAGTGGAATTACAGAGACGGTCATATCTATTTGAATGATGAAGATATCGAAGTGCTCCTTGACGAATCCAGAGATGACGTAGGCTTCCAATCGGCGGTTTCCGATGCCATTTCAGAATACAAAGACGTTGTCTGGAAGAAGGATAACGCCTCATATCAAAAGTTCGTCGCAAGGGCGGAATCGGTTCAGGACAGGATACTTTTCAACATGAAGCGCATCTACGACGAAAAGACCGGCGGTATTAGGATATCGTGGGGCGACGGCGGATATCTTGTTAACAACATAAATGTTAGGGCGATACTTGCCCTGTATCATATCAGACCGACAGATAAGGCCAGAAAGTTTCTCTCCGGCCTCAAATCAAAGCTTGCCTTGATTTTAGTGAACAAAAACGGTAGCTCTCAATACGAGCGTATCAACCATATTGTAAAGACGCTCTATTGCGAGGTAGACGATGCCCTTAATCAAGCGCCCGTTGATGTTCTGTGTCTGCCTCCTAGTAGCGGTCATAGCGCTTTATAGTTATTTCATTCCATCATTGTCATCCCTGCAAAAGCAGGGCTCTCGTGTAAACGATCTAGGGCCTTCCTCTGTACTGCCGGCGGGCGGGCGCTTTCGCGGGGATGACATCTGCCAGGGTTATATAGATTCATCACCTGTTTACGATGAAGAAGGAAAAGTAAAATTATATGTCCGTCTTCAGGGATGTAAAGATGGTGAATTCTTGAGACCGGCGTTCGGCCGCGTTCAACTCACAACTACCGAAGGGGGGCCTCATTTTTCATTTGCCTCTATCATCCGCTTCAAGACCCGCTTGAGACTTCCGACAGATTTCAACAACCCGGGCGGCTTCAATTATACAAGATACTGCAAGGCCCGCGGAATAGATCATCTCGGCTATATTGGCGATCCAAAGTGGATAACGGTAATAGGAGCCGTCAAGGGTCATCACATAAGAAAGTTCATAGAACGGCTTCGTGAGCACATTTCGGAGTCTCTCCCGGTCATTAAAGATGATGATATCAGAGGCGTGGCAAAGGCTCTTTTAATAGGCGATGGAAGTTCTATAACCGAAAACGTCAAAGATGATTTCAGAAGGTCTGGGCTCATGCATCTTCTGGTCATCTCGGGCCTTCACGTTGCCTTTATCGCCATGGCACTTTTCTTTGTTTTCAAATGGATCTTTATTCTCGTGCCTGGATTTGCGCTGAAGATAAATATTTTAAAGCCTTCGGCGGCCTTTACAATTTTAGGGGTGTGGTTCTATGCCTACTTGACCGGTGCCGAGGTCTCTGTGATCAGGGCCGCAATTATTGCAACGGTATATCTTGCAGGCATCATACTCGACCGAAGACAGGATATATTCACGTCGCTCGCTCTGGCGGCGCTTATTATAATCGCAGCTTCGCCATACGCCATCTTTGATGTCTCGTTCCAGCTTTCGTTCGTTGCGGTGCTTGCCATTGCCATTATCTATCCAAGACTTGTTGAACGCTTTTCCTGCTTAAGGCCCGCACCCAACGAGATCTTTTTCACGAAGGCAAAGAGATATGCTCTGGAAACTGCGGCGGTATCCGTTGCGGCAACGATAGGAGTTACTCCGCTCTTGTCATATTATTTTCACTATTCATCATTGATAGGAATATTAGCCAACGTCATCGCCGTTCCATGGGCCGGGTTTATTATTACCCCGTTAAGCCTTATTGTAAGCCTATCCGGCGGTTATTTTGCTGAACTTTGGAGCCACATGTTGATACCGCTCGTAAAGACCGCCTCTATTGCCTCGTCATTTTCAAGACCTTTGACATTAGCGGTCACTCCTCCATGGGTTGCGGTAGTTGCATTCTACGGGTTTATTCTACTTGTCTGTCATCCCGCAACTAAGTTAAGGAGATTCTTCACGTCTCCGGCGTTCAGAATGACAGCAGTTTTCGTCTGTTTTGCCGTCATCCTTTCAAGCTTCGCCATCCAGCACAACTGGTTCTTTAAGGGACTTAAGGTCACGTTCCTGGATGTGGGGCAGGGGAGTTCAATAGTTGTGAATCTCCCAACCGGAAAAGTGATGGTGATAGATGGGGGAGGTACAGTAAGCAGTAGCTTCGATATCGGGAAGATGGTCATAGCACCATACTTATGGCACGAAGGAATAACGCATATTGACCGGCTCGTTCTTACCCACGCCCATCTTGATCATTACAAAGGGCTTGCGTACCTTGCAGAAGAATTCTCTCCCGAGGCGATCATTTGGAACGGTATCGCACCATCTCCCTCTAACGAAGATGATTGGAGCGATGAGGATAGTGAAGTTCTTTCCGATTGGCAGGGATTTGTCGAACGGATAGACAGGGCCGATGTGCCGTTCATCCTGCCTGCCCGCCGGTCCTTTGGCGGGAGATGGTCGAAGGATGAGAACGTAGAGTTCTTTAATACCAGATCTGCCGGCGACAACCTTAACAACGCCTCCCTCGTCACAAAGATAACCTACGGTGACATTTCATTTCTTCTAACCGGCGATATCGAAGAAGATGCCGAAAAATTTCTATCAAAAACACTGATCATCGATTACCGATCACAGATAACTGTCTTGCAGATTTCCCACCACGGCTCTGCAACTTCTACCACCGAAACTCTCCTGAACGCCTTCAGACCTGAATATGCCGTCATTCAATGCGGCAGGAACAATCGCTACGGATTTCCTAATAAGCAGGTTTTAGAACGACTGCGGGAACGGGGGGTTAAGATCTTTAGG
>PCWZ01000050.1:94892-95002 GCA_002796305.1 Deltaproteobacteria bacterium CG11_big_fil_rev_8_21_14_0_20_49_13 | reverse complement strand
ATTCGCGTCTAATCGCTTCTTCCCGTCATCTTGTCCCGCAAATGACCCACTCATATCCGCGAAGAGCCTTAAAACTGTACAGGGGATCTAAAGCTTCCACTCCATAACGG
>PCWZ01000050.1:88183-94829 GCA_002796305.1 Deltaproteobacteria bacterium CG11_big_fil_rev_8_21_14_0_20_49_13 | reverse complement strand
CAAGAATATCGGTGATGAAGTGCATCACATCCCCAATGCTACGATACGGTTTATAAAGGATGTGAAAGTGAGGGTCGTTAAGATTGAACCGCTTAAAATCACAATTGTATGTTGTGGTAAGGATTATATCGGCCTTTGGATTGATATTATGTATCTCTTCGGAGAGGCTAAAACCGTTGCCGCTCATCATTACCACTTCACTGATCAACAGGTCCACCTGATGTTCCTTGGCAAGCGTGAGGGCCATTTGAGGGTCGTTGGTCAGGTAGTAGTTGAAGTTTTTCATCGTCCGGAAGACCTTTTTCCACACCTTTAAAAAAGTAGTGTCCTCATCGACTATGATGACACTGGTCTCGCTGTTTTCGGTGCCGGATGCCATAAATTGTTCATCTCCTACTGACTAGATAAGCAATTGGCATGCCAAAAAAAGGCGCAAAAAAGAAAACTAGGCGCTTAAGGCTAAAATATAATAAAATCATATAGTTATAATGTTTTACGCACCACGCACCACGCACCATGCAGTTGGCCATGGGGGGGGGTGAAATCTTACCTGATGGGTGTTAAATTACCAATATTTCCAAAGTGCTAGGGAGCGCTTAATGAGGTCATTCTTAAAATAATATCCGACGAAGCTTTTCCCTTTTTTTGCTATAATATTGATCTTTTTGGCTGTTTTTGCTGTCTTATCAATGTTTTTGATATATTTAAGGGCGCTTATTTCGAGTGAAGCGGAAAGATTAACACCTATAACATCCATAAGTGTCATGCATTCGAGCAGGTTCTTTAGGTGTTTGGCTTCTGTTTCAAGCAAAAGGTATGCAAAGGGGAGCCGTGCCTTTTTAAAGGCGGCTTCGAACCTCTTTTTTAAGAGGAGGTTTTTTTTAGAACCTACCCTACAGCCAACCATTCCAACGACATATGGGTGTTCGAATTCCTTCATTATTTAAAATATCCCTTTGCCTTTTCGATATCTTTGCCGATCTGTTTTTTCAACGCCGCCGGATTTTCAAAAACCATCTCATCCCTTATCCTTTTATAGAACACAACTTCTATATTTTTACCATAAAGTTTTTTTGAAAAATTTAAGATGTGCGTTTCGATCACTATCTTTTTACCCCCGAAGGTGGGGTTAAAGCCGATATTGGTCACCGATATATGTCCCAGCGTCTTTGTTATATATACCCCTTCAGGCGGTGTTAGCTCGTTCTGGGGAATGATGTTCGCTGTGTGAAAACCTATTTCTCCGCCGATGCCGCGGCCTTTTACCACCTTTCCGGTCAGGGCGTACGGACGCCCCAGAAGGGAGCAGGCCTTTTCCACATCACCTGCTTTTACCAGAGCCCTTATTTGGGTCGATGATATCAAGATCTCCTTCAAAAGGACGGCATCAACGACCTCAAATCCTATGCCGTTCTCAAGGCAGAGCTTGTGGAGAAGGTCGATCGTTCCCATCCTGTGTCTGCCGAAGGTCAGGTCGTGACCAACTATCATATATGAAGGGTCTATTCGTTCAATGATGACCCTTTTAAAGAAGTCGCGCGCATTAAGGCATGAAAAGCTGGATGTGAATGGTTCCACAACGGTTATATCGATACAGTTGTCTTTAAGGGACCGCATCTTTTGGTCGAAGGTCTGGATCAGCTTTGGGCTTGAGGATGGCGCCACTCTCTTTACTGGATGAGGGTCAAAGGTATAAACAACGGCCGTTCCATTTAGCCTCTTCGCTTTTTTGGAAAGCAATCTGAATATTTTTTGGTGGCCAAGGTGGACCCCGTCAAAGTTGCCGATAGTAAGACAGACGGGTTTTGATGATCCTTTAAAACTGGCAGAGCCCTTGACTATTCTCATTTTCTTCTTTCCACCGCGAAATTGAAGCGGGATATGAGGTCGAGCTCATCCCTTGCTATTACGGAAATAAGATTGTTCCCATCTTTGACCGGTAGGTCCGCGATTATCCTGAACTTGCCGGTCTCCTCAGGGTTTGAAGCGTAGGCGACCTTGTCGTCGCCGACAAAGATGAAATAGTCCTTAACCTTTTTGTCATCTTTAATATCGCCTTCAATGTGCACCTTTGCGGAAGATGTGACGATGGGGAAGCGTGTTCCCTCAAAGCTTATCCTTGGCGCCTCGTACCATATCCCTGAGGGGGGCTCCATGATACCCGAGCCGGCGTTGAACTCTATCTTCTTTGAGAGCGATGTATAAAGGTCCTGGTCGACCACCGTGAATTCGAGCTTAAAGGCCGATTTGCTCAAAGAAGGTTCTATTTTGAACTTGAATGTCAGCCTCTTCTTTTGGCCGGGATCGAGCTTTCCTATCTTCACTCTTCCCGTATCGATAAAAACTCCCTTTGTATCGGTATCGTTCTTGATGATGGCAACCGCGTTGAGCGCCGGACCTTTGCCAACGTTCTTCACATCGACATAGAACGGGATGGTCTTGCCCACCGGCATAGGTTCGTTCACCACCTTGGTTTTTTCCGGTATCCCGAGTTTATATGTAAAGGCGAACTGCGGTTGTTTGAGTCCATCGATAGGTACTATGGCCTTGAACTCGGACGGTCTATTGTCGTTCTCTTCGGAGAACTTGACTGTGAAGGGTAGCCCTTGAGTAGGGAGGGTCTTGGGGACCTTGAATTTTGCGGACCAGCTTTTTGATGCGCCTACGGGAAGTTTTCCGAACACGAACTCTTTGTTCTTAAGTGCGTGGTCTTTGGCATCTATTATACCTATGATCTGACAATATTGTCCTGAACCTATATTTGTTGCGGTAAGGGTGAGGTCTATCTCGTCGCCGGCAGTGGCCTTTGTAATGTTCTCGCCGTTCTTCTGTATGGAGAACGCGACCCGCAGAGAGGACCTCGCGCTCGATTTGCAGTCCGACCAATCTATACCTACATTTGAAAGTTCGGCGGCAACAAGCGCCTTTTGTTCCTTTTCTATGGCGGTGATGGTTGGTGCGGCGCTCTTTGCCAGATCTGCATGTGCGTCGGTGGGGGCGTTCGCAATTATCTTGGCCGCGAAAAGGGCCGCCAGATCCTTGTTCAGGTCAAGTTTTTTTGAATACTCGCGTCGTCTGGTCTCTTCTTCATCCTCTTTTTCTGTGGGCTGAAAATAGTTCAGCTTGTACCTTGATTCGCCTTTTACGTTAGCGGAATATTTTGTGAGATGTCCTTCTAGGCTTGATTCGTTCTCGTGCTCATCCTCTGAAATATCCATCTCCTTCTTGTCGATCTTTTCGGGGATAAGCATGATGTCAGGAGTCACGCCTACCGTTTGAATGGAGTTCTTTCCGGCCGTCAGGTATTCGGCGATGGTAAGTTTTAGGGCGCTTCCGTCGTGTAGGTCGAATATGCTCTGAACGCTTCCTTTTCCGAACGACTGAGTTCCCATTATCAGTGCCCGATTATAACTCTGAAGAGTTCCGGCAACGATCTCGGACGCGGAGGCCGAGCCTTCGTTGACAAGGGCGATAATGGGGTAGGCCGGCTCTGTCCCTTGGCTGTTTGCCACTTCCTGATCGATGAACGTGCTACCGGCGCCCACCGTTGAAACGATAACGCCCGACGGTATGAACCTATCCACCACATCAACGGCCTGGCTCAAAAGTCCGCCCGGATCGTTTCGGAGATCTATGATGAGGCCGCTGAAGTTTGGCGCCGTTCTTAGCTTCCCAAGCTGTTTCGAGAATTCCTTTCCGGTATCTTCCTGAAAGTTCTTTATCTTTATATAGCCGACGTTCCTTTTGCCGACGGGTATCAGCTCGGATTGAACGCTCTCAATTTTAATGATGGCTCGTTTGAGCGTTACGTTGAATGGGGCAGGGCGGCCTTTTCGTTCCACCGTTATAGTAACGTCCTTCCCCACATCGCCGCGCAAAAGCTCAACGGCCTCGGTGAGCGACATATTGACCGTCGATTCTTCGCCTATCTGGGTGATGTGGTCGCCTGCTTTCGTGCCGGCCCGCCAGGCAGGGGTGTCCTCTATTGGCGCTATTACCGTTAAGTTCCCCTCTTTACTCCCTATGACTATGCCGATGCCGCCGAACTTTCCTTTTGTGCCCACTTTGAACTCGTTGAATATCTTGGGAGTAAGGAGATTCGAGTGTGGATCGAGTGCGGAGAGCATTCCGTCTATCGCCATGTATTCAATGTCCTGCTTGTCGAGCGTGCCGTGGTAATGCATCTGAATGAATAGATACACATCATCCAGTACGGCCCAAAGATCGGCTAGGGTCTTAAGCTCCTTGGGAGCGAACTTTTTGGTCGCTTTATCAAGGGTGATGGTGAACTTATTTCCGCCGTCAAACGTCACAAGTATCTCCGCCACCCCTTTTTGCACTT
This sequence comes from Deltaproteobacteria bacterium CG11_big_fil_rev_8_21_14_0_20_49_13, assembly GCA_002796305.1. Classification (NCBI taxonomy): domain Bacteria; class Deltaproteobacteria; species Deltaproteobacteria bacterium CG11_big_fil_rev_8_21_14_0_20_49_13. The sequence goes on along the minus strand of PCWZ01000050.1, from coordinate 90,487 downwards.
GATTGAGCGCCGCCTTTAGCATTTCAAAGGGATTTGCACGCGCCTGGTCAATGTAATTTATCCTAATAAATTCAAGGACCTTTGGGGTTGTGCTGGCGGATGAGAGGTCGAAATCTTTAGACCCTTCTGCAAGCAGGTTGGAGGCGAATATAACGATCAAGAGAGGTAGGACCAAGTATTTTTTCATGGTGAGGCCAATGTAAATGAAAGTTCCAAAGTTTTCAAGATATTTACTTGACAAAATGAGGGCCTTCCATATAGCTTTCGCCCCCGTTATGCAGAAGACCACATTATCGGCCAAAGAGCCGAAGACAAGAAAATGGGTTTTGATAGATCTTAAGGATCAGCCCCTCGGACGTATTGCCACAAAGATAGCGGACGTACTCCGCGGCAAGCATCGGGCGAACTTTACACCTCACGTTGATACCGGCGACTTCGTGGTCGTCATCAACGCCGCACATGTAAGGCTCACGGGTAACAAAAAGGCCGATAAGATGTACTATTGGCACAGCAGGTTCATCGGCGGACTTCGTGAGTCCAGCGCCGAGAAGTTGCTCGAAAAACATCCCGAAGAGGTAATTTTCAGGGCCGTAAAGGGAATGCTTCCTCACAACGATCTATGCCGTAAGGTTGTCAAGAAACTAAAGATATATGCAGGCAGCGAACATCCGTACGCGGCCCAACTAAAGAACTAATTCTATGCCAAAACAGACCGTATTTGCAGCAACAGGAAAAAGAAAGTGCTCGATAGCCCGCGTGAGAATGATCCCGGGCGCAGGGAGCATGGTCATAAACAAGAAGGTCTTCGAGACTTATTTCGGCAGGCCAGCTCTTCAAATGATCGTCCAACAGCCTTTTAAGGTAACAGGTACCGTCGGTCGTTTTGATATCACTGCCAATATAATTGGTGGAGGTCTTTCCGGTCAGGCAGACGCTTTAAAACACGGCATTGCAAGGGCGCTTCTTCTTATGAACCCTGATTACAGAAAGCCCCTCAAAAAAGCGGGCTATTTAACACGCGACTCAAGGGTTAAAGAGCGTAAAAAATACGGCCACAAGAAGGCACGTAAACGCTTCCAGTACAGCAAGAGATAATTTTCTCTACACATTATAAAAGCCGCTGTTATTTTTTAACGGCGGCTTTTTTTATTGATTATGACCGGTCTCTGGTGAATAGTCTGTTTACGGTGAAGAAGAGCAAATACTCTAAATAAAAAAGGAGAAACGATCATGGCGAGTGAACTTGTAAAACATGTGAACGATGCGGATTTCGAGAGCGTTGTTATAAGCTCTTCTATCCCGGTCCTTGTAGATTTTTGGGCCCCGTGGTGCGGACCCTGCAAGGCGCTGGCCCCGATCATCGATAAAGTGGCTGAAGAACAGACGGGGAAGGTGCTTGTCTGCAAAGTAAATGTCGACGATTCGCCTGAGGTGGCCGCCAAGTACGGCATTCGCGGCATTCCCACGCTTATCTATTTTAAGGGCGGAAACGTAGTGAACCAGCTCACGGGCTCCGTTCCCAAGTCCCAAATAGATTCTCTTATCGCCTAAAACACGAATCTCTTCTTAGAGACCGGTCTTGACCCCAAAAACCGGAGTACTTGGAACTTCCAAACAGACCATCTAAAGAGTGGTCAGGGAGGAAGTCATGAAGAGAAGCCGATTTACCGAAGAGCAGATAGCGGGGATCCTCGCTGAGTTTCGGGCTGGAACGAACCAGAGCGAACTTTCCCGAAAGTATGGCGTCAGCGCAACCACCATTTCAAAATGGAATGTCCGGTTTGGGAACATGCAATCGGGCGATGTCCGCAGGCTCAAGTCTCTTGGGGAAGAGAATGGCAAGCTCAAGCGGATCGTTGCAGACCAGGCGGTCGAGATAATGGCGGCCAAGGACGTCATCCGCCGTTTTTCCTAAGCCCCAAGGTCAAAAGAGAAGAGACGGAGCGTCTTGTCGGCGAGTTTGATCTGAGCAAACGCAAGGCAAGCGGACTCTTGGGGCTGGAGCAATCGACTTTATACTATCGTTCAATAAGGCGTCAGGACGATGGAAAGCTCAAGGCGATGATACCGATATTTGCCAGAAGAAAGTGCGCTACGGTCGGCCCCGGGTGGTGTGGTATCTCAGGGATGTTCAGGGAATGAGCGATAATCATAAGCGGATCGGCAGGATATATTGTGAACTGGGTCTTCAAGTCGGTAAACGGCGGAAGAATCGGCCGAGGCGTACAGGCTTAAGATTAGCGATAGAAAGGCCGACGCAACCAAATGAGGTGTGGGTTATGGACTTTGTAAGCGATCCAGTTG
>PCWZ01000050.1:67575-88175 GCA_002796305.1 Deltaproteobacteria bacterium CG11_big_fil_rev_8_21_14_0_20_49_13 | reverse complement strand
GAAGATTTATTTTCAACACAAGTTTCAAATAGCCTATAACTTTTTCCATTAAAGGATACCATAACGGCGTGATGCATAAGCCTGTCAAGTATGGCAGAAGTTGTGGCAGCATCGCCAATAAGCTTTGGCCAATCTTCCATGACAGGGTAAACAGGTTTTTAGAGGTGCCTGTATTTTCGTCAATTTTTTGACATTTCTTGCTCCTATTATCAATCTGACACAAAGCAGAACCAATGCGACAGACAAATATCCTTTAATATTAAGTTCTTAGAGAACAGTTTTTTATTTGGATTTGGCACGAATATTGCTGTAGGATATTAGTGTGAAGAGATTCAATTCAAAAGCGACTCTTTTATCAATCTTACTTGTCTCAACAGTGATCATATTTTCTTATAGACCAAATAGTGCCGCCGATGATTCGAGCCTAATTGCACACTGGACTTTTGATGAAATCATAACCGGCTATTTCATTGATATTTCTAAAAATAACTACAACGGTCAACTTCATGGAGATATCAAATTAGAAAAGGGACTGAAGGAAAACGCCGCTGTCTTTGATGGTAGCACTAACTACATTTCAATTCCATACGACATCACAAATCCTGACCATTTTCCTGACGGAGAAATTTCTATTTCAGCGTTAGTCAAGGTAAAGAACATACTGGAACCAAACATGCTCTGTTACGGTTGCGGCCCTGTCGGCTATTTTTCATTTGGATCTTCAACTACTTTCACAAACAGGGCAATAGTAAATATAAGCGCTGAAAACGGGCTTGGACAGTACTGCTTTTCTGGTTACGATCTATTTCCTGAAAGATGGACACAAATAATTTTTACACTCAAAAAAAACGGTCTGTATAAATATTACGTTGATTGTAATTTAAGTTCCGTAAACAAAAAAGAGAATCTTGCCCTTAAAGCGAAGTCAAACCCAACAATAGGTAAGTTTGTAGAAAATAAAGGTAGTACGACCGTCGAACATTATTTGAATGGATCAATAGATGACCTAAAAATATGGAACAAGGCCTTAACCGAAGAGGAAATAGCCGAAGAATGCAAAAATATTGATCTCTGCGGCGACAACGTATGCAGTGGAAGTGAAAGCTTTATGTCTTGCCCATCTGACTGTGGTTATGCTTCTCCAACAGGTGAAAGTGGCACCTACATAGACTTCGGCAGCACAGATGATTTAACAAAGGGGTCTGTTATAATTAAAAATCAAGAGAACTATTCCGGCATCCAAACTGATGCTGACACAACCTACAGAAATATTCTCAAATCTAAAAGTTCTGAGATCTGGTTTCCGGTCTTTAATAACGATAAGGATGGTTTTCCAAATAGTTCCATGGTCGTAGAAATACGCTACAAAGATCTTTATTCGTTTCCCAAAGAATCCACACATACTGCTAAAAAGGCCTCGTTAACCAGCATGATCCAGTTTGACGGAAAGGATGTGGTAGTTTTTGGGTTTGAGGGAAAAGGCGATTCAAAATGGAAATTAGGAAGAATACTTTTTAGAAAAACTCCATGGCAAATGATTCGTGCTATAGGCGGATATTACAAATTTAAAATAATTGTGCCAAGTGAAGTTGGCGACCTACCCATCGACTATATACTAATTCACTCTGTATCTGATTCAGACACGAAGATGCTTGAACAGTTGCAAAAAGATCAATTCGCATTTAGACAAATAGAAGCGCCAAAGGGCGAGACCAATGATTTTCCAATATCAAAGTTGCCAATATGGTTTACCAAAAGCCCTACAGAACCTGTGTTTACTACAACTCTTCCAAGCCCAGATGAAATCAATAGCCCAGTACATATTGATATCGCAAAGGCAGAGACCTCTTCAACCTCGCTCTCTATATATTCACCAACCACGTTGAATAATGTCAAACTTAAAGTTTCTCCACTTATATTGTCTCATGATGAAAACAACACGTTTGATGGAAAAATAGATATTTATAAAATAATTCAGGACGATAAAATGTGGCTACAGAAAGGAATGGGTTCTGCGTACGGAAGGATGCCGGACAGAATAGAAAGATTTTATAAAACCGAAATAAATAAAGATGTTAGTGAAAGTTTTTGGCTTACCGTTAGCGCCGGCAGTTCTACTAGGCCCGGATTATACAATGGCACCATAAATATTACTGCTAGCGGAGAAAAAATACTTGAAATACCGCTTGAGCTTGAGGTGGCCAGGTTCAGTTTACTGGGGCCGGGCTATATCACAACTCTATATGTTCATCCCGAAACATTTCCTGTCACAACAAATTATGCAGTTATGTTTAAAGATATTTCTAACCACGGAGCTGATGTAAAATATCCATCAGTAACCAAGAACACCGTTACAACTATCCAAGTAAACGATACAATTCATGGCTATAATTATGACAAGTTTGTTAGTTTGCTGGATGAAGCCATAAAGGGACATGTTGTAGGGAAAACCCATTTCTTGCAGATTCAAATGCATGACGAGCTATTATCCAAGCTGGAAATTTCCAAAGACGATCTTTTTGTTGCATTATATGATGAAAAATTTGTCAAAGCATTTGAACTTCTGATAAAGGGCCTCAATAAAATCGCCGTAGATAGAGGGATAACATTTGTCTATTCTGTTACGGATGAACCTGGAGTTGATGTTGTAGGACATCTTGTGGCAGACCGACTCTACCCTCTTGTCCGAGCTACTGGCGGTAAAACATGGGTGACATACACTCCTGATTGTGAAAAAGAAATTAATTACACAACCCCTGCTGTTACACATCTACTTAGACCGCTCGGCCAATTTCTTGACTATAAAATGTATGCATGGTCAAAAATAAATGATTCTAATATTTCTACAGATAAGGAAAAATTTGGATTTTACACAACCTTTCTTTCTCAGGCCAGAAATCCAATATATAATCGTTTCCTACACGGAATCTACGCATACATCACCGGGGCAAAGGTTATTGGAGTCTACTCCTACGATTGGTGGGTAAATGACCCTTATAGCGATTTTGATCAAGACTGGACCCAGAACGGGCCGTTAACAGTTTATGATTATCTTCTCGCCTATCCAACATGGAGCGGTGAAATGATCCCTACAATGGCATATGAGGGTATGCGTGAAGGAATTACAGACGCAAAGTATTTTAATACTTTATCAACTCTTATTAAACAATATCCCGATACTGAATCTGCGAAGAATGCAAAAAAATATTTAGAAGAACGGTTCACCAAAATATCAGTTGATCTACAAACTGACTACTGGAATAAGAAAAATGACTATGGTTTTGCACATCTTATATTAGATGAAGTAAATGCTGGTTACGAAAATCTTGGCTATAGCGCCTTTGACGAAATTAGAGACAGGGTCCGATCTTTCATTTTAGCAATACTGCATGAGGCAAATATTACAGACCTGCCTGATGATGGCGCCGGTGAATCTGATCTACCTAATGAGAGCGCCGACAAACATGAAATGCCCGATTCAGAGACGCCGCCACCTCCATCTGAGCTTACCAACACGCCTCAGCTCACAGATCAAATTTTGCCACTAAGCCCTACTGGAATAGAACCCGGTAATGAAACAACGCTACTAGTTACACCTAACGAGCCTAAACAGCAAGGCAGTAGCGGCTGTTCACTGATTATTAGAGATTAACCCAACTTCCGCAACTGGGGGCGGAACAATAGATGACGAGCATTTAGTGCCTAGAACACGAATCTCTTCTTAGATACCGAAAGCAGGATGCCTATTGCGGACATGACGCTTATCGTGGATGAGCCTCCGTAGCTTAGGAGAGGAAGGGTGATGCCGGTCAAGGGTATGAGACCAAGTACACCGCCTAGATTAATAACAAGTTGCCAGAAGAAGAGGGCGCCTATCCCAAACGCCAGGAATATGCCCAGACGGTCCCTTGCCTGCCTCGATATCTCAATGGTTATGGATAGAAAGAGAAAGTAAAAGAAGAGGGTGATGACCGCGCCCAAGAATCCCCACTCTTCCGCTAGGACCGGAAAGACAAAATCCGTATGTTTTTCAGGTAGATATTTAAGTTTATTAATATTACCCTTTAAATAGCCCTTGCCCCAGAATTTGCCCGAACCGACTGCTATCTTAGACTGTGCCATGTGGTATCCGCTCCCCTTAACGTCTAGCTCGGGGTTTAGATAGGTCGTTATGCGGGCTTTTTGGTGCGGAGAGAGGAGATAGTTATATCCAACGAAGGAGCCGATTACCGCAACTATCACCACAAAGAATACAACTCTCCTCTTCGCTTTTCCGAACCACGCATACGACATGAGTATCAGGATAAAGAAGAGGGTAGAGCCAATATCGTGTTGCATGATGATAAGCGCCGCAGGTATGCCCGCGGCTATGGCCGGTTTTATGAGCTCAATAAAATTGAATCCGTCGGGCCTTGGGTTGTTTGCAAAGTAGCGCGAGAGCAGAAGGATGACCGCCAGCTTTGCAAATTCCGACGGCTGGATACCAAGGCCGCCTATCCCTATCCAGTTCCTGTTCCCGCCGACGCTCTTTCCGAAGAAGATGGTCAGCACGAGAAGAACGATCACTATGAAATATATAGGAAGCGAAAGTTTTTCCAAGATCCTGTAATCAGAGAAGGCGAATACGGCAAGAAAGAGGCCGCCTATTATTATCCACAACCCCTGCATCCATATGAGGCGCAGGTTGCCCGATTCGCCCCACATGTTAAGGGCGCTGTAGAGGTTCACTATCCCTATAATAACGAGGGCGAATACTGTTCCCAGAAGGGTCCAATTTACTTTTTCAATGTTCGTTGTCATTTTTTTCTTATTTTAAATAGGTCTCAATTACCTTGCCTACGATCGGTGCCGCGGCAGAGGCCCCGAACCCGCCGTGTTCAACGATGACCGCGACCGCTATTTTGGGATCGCCATAGGGGGCGTATCCCACGAACCATGCGTGGTCCCTTAGCTCTTCAACGCCGGCCCTCCACTGTTCCTTCGAAATGACCTGCGCGGTTCCGGTCTTTCCGGCTATCTTAAGACCGAGAGTACTTAGCCTGTGGGCCGTTCCTTCGGGGCTGTCGACAACCCCTTCAAGTCCCTCTTTGATCAATTTAAGATCTTCGTCGTTCATTACTTTAGGGCCTTCATTATTACGCCATTTATATATTATGCTCCCGTCGATGCCGATGAGCGAGTCGGTCACGTGAGGTGTAACCCTCTTGCCGTCATTGGCGATGGTCGCCATCATCACGGCGTTCTGGAGCGGGGTGACGGTGTCGTAGCCCTGACCGACCGATATCGAAAGATTCTCGCCTGCCTGCCACGGAACATTGAACCTCTTCATCTTCCATTTGGAGGTAGGGATGAGACCGGTCCTTTCGCCCGGCAGATCGATTCCTGTTATCTGCCCAAATCCAAGGTCGTTCGCGTGTTTAGCAATTTTGTCGGGTCCAAGCCGGAGTCCCATCTGGTAAAAGAATGTATCGCACGAAGATGTAATAGCTTTTTTAACCTCAATGCTTCCGTGTCCGCCTTTGCGCCAGCACTTGTAGAACCTGCCTCCAAAGTTCATTCCGCCCGCGCATGAGAGGTGCTCCGTAGGTTTAATGGCCCCTTCTTCAAGTGAAGCGGTTGCGGTGACTATCTTGTACGTAGAGCCGGGAGGGTAGGCGGCCTGTATCGCCCTGTTGTAAAGAGGCCTCTTCTTGTCCGAGGCGATCTCCTGCCAGTATTTTCCGCCGTCGGGCGATGACAATTTGTTGAGATCTATAGAAGGGCTAGAATAGAGGGCAAGAACGCCGCCGGTTCTTGGGTCGATGGCAACGACCGCTCCGCTCCTTTCGCCAAGCTCTTCCTTAGCCACCTTCTGGAGCCTTGAATCTATTGTAAGATTAAGAGAGGCGCCGTTTCTCGGCTCTTCGTGGATAAGCTCCATGTCGGGCCAGATGACCTCTCTGCCTATTGCGTTCACAACCTTTTGATCGTATCCGTTGCGTCCGCGTATGGAACTATCCCACATCTCTTCAACGCCGCCGATGCCGACGAAGTCGCCCATCCGGTAATCGCCTATCTTTTCTTTTTGATAATATTCAAGACGGTTAGTGTCTATCTCCTTCAAATATCCCAAAAGATGGGACGACGCTAGGCCGTCGGGATATATTCTCGCATATCTCATCTGAATATCGACGCCGCGCAGATCGTAAGGGTCGGACTCATCGTGCCATGGTGTCTTGTGCGCCCTTATCGCGGCCACATCTTCTTCGCCTGTGTCATCTTTTATGACCACCGGGAAATATTTGGGGGCCAACCTGTTCTTGGCCATCTTTGCCTTTATCTCGTCGGGGTCCATTCCCAGAAGTTTTGAAATGCTCTCGACCGTCTTTCGTTTGTCGATGACATATTGCGGAATGATTATTATGTCGAAGGCTGGACGGTCATCGACAAGCGGTATCCCGTTCTTGTCGTAGATGCCGCCGCGAAGCGCGGGTATGTCCATGTCCTTAATAGAGTTCTGCTCGGAGAAAAAGTGATAATAAGAGCCCTTTATTATCTGTAGGTAATAAAGGCGGCCGATCACAATAAGGAAGAATACAACGATTATCCAGATCAGGTATTTGAACCTGCTCCCGATATCATGCGTATATTCGTTCGTTAGATCCATTATCTAAGTACCAGTCCCTTTGGCCTTGTTATCTTTTCCCACGTGAGGCCCGCGTACCATCCAAAGAGCGGGATTATGAAAACTCCCGCAACACCGTTAAAGACCGATTGTGGAATGAAACGCCACGTGGCTATTACGATGAACTGCGGGTTCTTATATATCAGCGCCGTCAAAAGAGCCTTGAGCCAGATGGCAATGGCGCTAGCGATCATCGTCCAGAAGAAACGGGAGACCGGCGAGCTAAGATATATGGCGGAGGTGGCAAATCTAACGGCAAGGAACGCGATGAGATAGATGGTAGTGAAGAGGCCGAAGGGAGCGGGGGAGATGGTGTCGGTCAAAAAACCTATCAGCGCGACGGGAAGGACGCCTTCGAAGGTGTCTTCGGTAAAGCTCAAGGAGACCACGGCAAGGAAAACAAAATCTATCTGCATGTTCTGTAATGGGAGTTCGTTCAAGACCGTGGATTCAAGCGCCAGCCAGATGATCGTCCAGATCATTATGAGGAAGATCTTTCTCATTTAAGGACCATTACGTTCTTGACCTGCGCGAGGTCTACAAAAGGTATCACATCGGCGCCTTTAAAGACGCCGGATGATTGATTTTGTACCTTGTTGAGCGTTCCGACCGGAATGCCGAAAGGGAAGAGCTTGTCGAGCCCGCTGGTTATAACGACATCGCCGTCGGCCACATTGCTCACCCGCCTTAGGTATTCAAGCCGGCTTAGCGAGTAGAAAGGCTTAAGCTCTGTTTCCATAGACGTGCCTACAAGAAGTGCCCTGGCACCGGTACGTTGAACTGTCACATCGACCGCGCTGTTGGGGTCGGCTATGAGAAGCACCACCGACTCGGAATTGGCGACCTTTCCTATTCTTCCAACAAGGCCGCCGGGGCCTATTACTACCATGTTCTTTCTGGCGCCTTGGTTGAAACCCTTGTCTATCGTAACGGTCTTGAATTCGGCGGTAACGTCCGAGGCGATGACGCGTGCGCCAAAACCTTCCTTTTTGAGGGACGAGGACATGGAAAGAAGTTCGTGGAGGTTGTTGTTCTCCTTTCGCACGTCTTCCATCTCGATCATCCTTCTCTTTGCCTCGGCAAGATCGAACTTTAATTTTTCGTTCTCGATGGCCGCATCGGAAATGGCGATGTAATGTCTCCACGCACCGCCGAAGAACCCCGATATTTTGGTGAGCGATGATTGCAGAGGGGATATCATGGTCATGCCCAGCTGGCTGTACCAGTGAAACCTTTCAAAGTTAGGAAAGGCGAGCGACGTTAAAAGCACGGCCAGAAAAACGCAAATCACCGCAAGAACTCCTCTGGTAAATTTTTGAAATGATGAGAGCATTTAAAATAGATCTTAAGATACGGTAATTGACTTGTATTTGTCAAGGTGGTCGAGAGCTGCGCCCGATCCTAATACAACGCTTGCCAGCGGGTCCTCTGCCTGAACGACCGGCAGACCCGTTTCTTCTTTGATGAGCGTGTCGAGATTTCTGAGGAGCGCGCCGCCGCCAGAGAGAACAATGCCCCTTTCGACTATATCGGCCGCAACTTCCGGAGGAGTGCGTTCAAGCGTTACCTTCACGGCTTCAACTATCGCATTGACCGGTTCAAGAATGGCCTCTCGTATCTCTTCTGAATTGATCTCGAAGGTTCTGGGGATGCCTGCAATAAGGTCACGGCCTTTTACCGCCATAGTCTTTATCTCCCCGTCGGGATAGGCGGTGCCGATCTCTATCTTTATCTGTTCGGCGGTCCGTTCGCCGATGAGCATGTTGTATTTTTTCTTAAGATAGTGAATTATGGCGTCGTCCATCTTGTCGCCGGCAACTCTGATAGATTTGGCGAATACGATGCCGCCAAGCGATATGACCGCGACCTCCGTTGTGCCGCCGCCGATATCGACTATCATGTTGCCAGTTGCTTCCATTATAGGAAGGCCGCTACCTATCGCGGCCGCCATTGGTTCTTCGATCAGGAAAACCTCTCTTCCGCCGGCGGATTCGGCAGATTCTCTCACCGCTCGTTTTTCAACCTCCGTAACGCCTGACGGGATGCAGATGATTATTCTCGGACGAATGAGCGACTTTCTGTTGTGGGCCTTGCGAATGAAGTAGCGAAGCATGGCCTCTGTAACTTCGAAATCTGCAATGACGCCGTCCTTCATCGGTCTTATCGCCTCGATGTTCCCCGGCGTACGGCCGAGCATCTCTTTTGCCTCGTGGCCGACCGCAATGACGTGCCTTATTCCGCGCGAATCCTTTTGAACGGCTACGACCGAGGGTTCGGATGCGATTATCCCTTTCCCTTTGGCATAGACAAGCGTGTTGGCCGTGCCAAGGTCGATCGCCAAGTCGTTCGAGAACAGGCCTATAATTGGATCTAAAAACATAAGTAAAAATCCTCCCCTGTTAAGTGTCGGCAAGCCCTAACAGAAGGTAATTTCATAATCAATATTAATCTTATAAATTGACATTTTAGGGCTCTTCACGTTAAAAAACGGTGCCCATGGACATTAAGCGCAAAAAGACGCGAAAGATATACGTTGGAAAGGTCGCCGTAGGCGGCGATGCACCCGTCTCCGTTCAGTCGATGCTTATGTCCAAGACGGAGGATGTAAAGAGCGCCGTTGCCGAGGTAAAACGCCTTGAGGAGGCCGGTTGTGAGATAGTTCGGGCGGCAGTTCCGGATGAAGCGGCCGCAAAGTCGCTTAAAGAGATAAAGGAGGGGATAAATATCCCCCTTGTTGCCGATATTCATTTCAATCACAAACTTGCGCTCATGGCGCTTGATGCGGGGGTTGACTGCCTTCGTATAAATCCGGGGAATATAGGAAGCGATGATAAGGTAAAAGAGGTCGTAAAGGCGGCAAAGGCTTGCAAGGTGCCGATCAGAATAGGCGTTAACAGCGGCTCGGTTGAAGAAGGACTTTTGACCAGATACGGCGGTCCAAAACCTGCGGCAATGGTCGAATCAGCTCTCCGGCATGTTCGCATTCTTGAAGAGAACGATTTTTTTGATATCAAGATATCGATAAAGTCCTCAAGCGTGATAGACACGATAGATTCATACAGGCTTTTGTCATCTAAAGTAGATTATCCGTTGCATCTGGGGGTCACCGAGGCCGGAACCTTGCTCCCCGGCGCTATTAAATCCTCGCTTGGAATAGGCCTGCTTCTTGCGGAAGGGATAGGCGATACTATCAGGGTCTCCCTCACGGCGGATACAGTTCAGGAAATAAAGGCCGCCCATGAAATTCTTGCGAATTTGGGGCTCAGGAAAAGGCCCGGCGTTGAGATAGTCAGTTGTCCGACGTGCGGGCGCGTACAGATAGATCTCGTCTCGCTTGTTGAGCGCGTTGAAAAGCGCCTGGCAAAAGTAAAGGTCCCGTTAAAGATCAGCGTGCTCGGTTGCATTGTGAACGGTCCGGGCGAGGCGCGCGAATCGGATATCGGAATTGCCGGCGGCAACGGCAAGGGAGTTATAATCAGAAAAGGCGAGATAGTAAGGACCTGCAAGGAAGAAGAACTTGAAGAAGAACTTATGAAAGAAGTGGAACGGTCATTGCGAGGAGCGAAGTGACGAAGCAATCCCCCGTTTAAATTAACTGGATTGCTTCGCTATTCGCTCGCAATGACATAACATCGATATGAGATACAGCAGATCACTGATCCCTACACTGCGTGAAGATCCGGCGGATGCAGAAGTTATAAGTCACAAACTTATGATCCGCGGAGGTTATATACGGAAGGTTGCGGCTGGCATCTATGATTATCTTCCACTTGCCTTGCGGGTGTTCAGAAAAATTGAAACTATAGTTAGGGAAGAGATGGATGCTTCCGGCGCGCTGGAACTCCTTCTGCCGATCATCATGCCTGCAGAGCTATGGCGGGAATCGGGACGCTGGGATTTCTACGGCAAGGAACTGCTCCGTATCAAGGATAGGGCCGATCACGATTTCTGCGTGGGCCCGACCCACGAAGAGGCGATAACCGATCTTGCCAGAAGAGAAATTAAATCTTACCGCGACCTACCGAAGAATCTTTATCAGATCCAGACCAAGTTCAGAGACGAGGTTCGTCCCCGTTTTGGCGTCATGCGCGGGCGAGAGTTCATCATGAAGGACGCCTATTCTTTTGATGTCAACGTTGAGGCCTCAAAAAAGACCTATCAAGTGATGTATGACACATATAAACGCATCTTTAAAAGATGTGGGCTTTCGTTCAGGCCCGTTGAGGCGGTGACCGGTGCAATAGGCGGAACGTTGTCCCATGAGTTCCATGTCATCGCCAGCTCCGGTGAGGATGCGATATTCTTCTGCGATAAATGTGAATATGCATCGAATGTGGAGAAGACGCGTCTTGCAAAGCCTAATCAGCTCCACAAGATGAACGAAGAACTGAAGGATGCCAGGGCCGCCAGTAAATATGTGGAGGTTCCGACGCCTGGCAAGAAGACGATACCGGAGGTCGCTCTGCACCTGAAGGTAAAGTCCTCCGAGCTTGTGAAGACGCTCATCTATAAGATCGCATCGGAGAAGAATAAGTCTCTGTTCGTTGCGGTGCTGGTAAGGGGTGATCATGAGATAGTGGAAGCAAAACTTACCAACGCGCTATTTGATCTTAAGCTGGTTGATACCAGGGATATCGTTCTGGAACTTGCCGGAGAGAACGATGTGAAGGCCTTAACGGGAGCCGATGTCGGCTTCGCTGGGCCTATCGGTATCAAGACGAAGGTGATAGCCGATGCTTTGGTGTTCGGCGATGAACATTTTGTGGTAGGCGCCAATAAGACCGATGCACATCTGGTCGGTGTTGCGTGGGCCGATTGCAACATTTCGGGCTTTGCGGACCTGCGCCGCGCCCGACAAGGCGATAAATGTCCGGAATGCAGTTCAGGTTCCTTGCTTGAAAAACGCGGCATTGAAGTGGGGCAGGTGTTCCACCTTGGCACAAAGTATTCAGAGAAGATGAAGGCGGTATATCTGGATGAAAGCGGCAAAGATCAGTTCATGGTGATGGGTTGCTACGGCATCGGCATCAGCAGGACGGCCGCCGCGGCTATCGAACAGAATAACGACGAGAACGGCATCAAGTGGCCGCTTCCTATCGCTCCTTATCATGTTGAGCTTATAGTGATGGGGGCCGACGAAAAGACGAAAGAGGTCGCCGACAAGACCTATCACGAACTGCAGGAAGCAGGCATTGAAGTATTATATGATGATAGAGATGAAAGACCGGGAGTTAAGTTTGCCGATGCCGATCTTATCGGCATTCCTTACCATGTTGTTATCGGCAAGAAGGCAATTGCCGAAGGAAAAGTTGAATTAAAAATTCGCAAAACAGGCGAACGCAAGATGGTCTCGTTGCAAGAGGCAGCGGATTTGATAAAAAATAAATTAAATGACCAATGACCAAATCCGAATGACGAATGCATATCCAAACCCCAATGACCCATTATTGGGACTTGAGTTATTGTGATTCCATTTGTCATTGGAGCTTGGACATTGGTCATTTGGGGGTTCTATGTTCTCACAGCATTCCACCAGAGATAAACTTATCGTCGCTCTCGACGGCGATTCGCTTGAACATGCCGCCGACCTTGTCGACCTTCTCAAAGGAGAGGTGACCAATTTTAAGATCGGCATGCAGCTTTTTACCGCCTGCGGACCCGACGCCATCAAAATGGTCCAGGCACATGGCGGAAAGGTTTTCCTGGACCTTAAATATCATGATATTCCATCAACCGTTGCCAAGGCCGTTTACATTGCCACCAAACTTAAGGTGGCAATGATAAATATCCATGCAACGGGCGGCCGCAAGATGATGGCGGAATCTCTGGCCGCGGTGCAGGATGCAGCGGATGGCGATCCGCCGCTTATCATCGGTGTTACGGTCCTGACCAGCATGGAATCTTTGGGCGATATCGGTATTCAATATGAGATAAGAGAGCAGGTGATAAGACTTGCAAAACTTGCGCAGGAAGTTGGGCTTCACGGAGTTCTAGCTTCACCTCTTGAAATTCAACCGATACGCGCGGCCTGCGGCAAAAAATTCATCATTATGACCCCAGGTATCCGCCCGACCGGTACACATTTAGACGATCAGGCGCGTATCTCCTCTCCAAAACAGGCGATCCATGCCGGTGCCGACTTCTTGGTGATAGGCCGCCCTGTGACCGAGGCAAAAGATCCCCTTCTTACTGTAAGAAATATCCTCAAAGAGATGGGTTAAAAAGTGGGGACATTTAGAACCAATTCTGGGGATAAAACCCCCCGTTTTTGGCCTTCATTTTACGACCCTTTTTACAGCCGCATAATTATTCCAGCAACTAGCTGTTTTTCTTGCTTTTTCTAGTCACGAGTTACGAGTTACAAATCACGAATTTGGCACGCCATATGCTTTACCTATCAGTAGAGACGATAAAACAAAAAGGGAAAAGGGAGGCTATTATGGCAAAAAGGTTAACAATAGAGCAGTTCGAAGGATTGGAAGATGTGATGATCACGACGGACGATAACAAGGACATCGAAACGGGAAGCAGGGAACATATACTGAATCTTCAGCTGGTCATGGCCACCACATCTGTTAACCATGAATATGCCAGAATGGAATACGAAGAGGCGAACGACATAGAACGCAAAGATGAGCTTATGCATTATATGTCCGAGTGCCGTGAGAAGTATGACGAAGCAAGAGGCGAACTTTCATGCGTGAACCCATTGGTCCTGGAAACATTTGAGACCGATCTCGCTCATCAGAAGCGCACAACAATGGTTCATTATCACGCTTAATATCGATCCCTAACCCTCCTTTCTTTTGAAGGGGCACTGCCGTGAGGTAGCGCCCCTTTAGTTTTTTTGGAGGACGCCGAGGCTACCGGGCCATACTCATGTCGTCCGCAGAGGATATATTTGACCGCGAAGAGAACGAGGGCAGGGCGGTAGAACATCTTGGCCGTGTCATGGCCGATCCGTACGCCGAGTTTTCGGAGGTTGAAGGCCTGGGCAGAAGACGTTCGCCAAAAGGCCGCGTATTTTACAAATCTTGCGTAGAAACGTTAGCGCATTGTATCAACGCACCGTCATCAGTAGAAAAAAATAGTGACTGAACAGCGAGTTTAAAATGAAAATCGGATATTGTTCGAGCAAAAACTAAGCCACTGGCGTGCTTGCGTCGAGAGCCCCGATTTTATTTCCGTTTGCTTCTCGACTCGCCATGCTCGCTCGAAGAATAACGATTTCACATAGTTACAAAATTTGTCAAAATTACGCCGTCCAGTTACAGAATTTATTGAACGCCGCATCAGAAGTAGATGGAAAATCCCACAGGGAAGTCGAACATGCTCGTTGTCGAGCTTCTGATGAACGCGGTGTAGTTCGCCTGGATCCCTATGGCAACGTTCTTTGTGATCATGTAATCGAGCCCGATGCCAGGGTTCAGCGCGAAGGCAGTGTAGCGGTCGCCGTTGGCGGAGCTTGCAACGCCTACGTTAAGCCTTGCATAAGGTAACAGCGAGGTCTTCTTGTTCCAGTAAGCCCTTGCGCCCGCCGTGAATATCTCCAGATTGTATCCGCTTGTTACGTCCACTTCGAACTTTGCCTCCGGCATAAGCCAGTCCCAGACAAAATAACCGACCTCGGCGTTCATGTTGAAGGTCGTTCTTCCGGCAACCCCGCCTCCCCATATGCGGCTGAGGTCCGCGGCGGCGCCTACGAGCCAGTTTCCCTTGCCTACGCTGTAATCTGTGGCGTTAGCATTAGTACATGCGAACACCGCGATGACTGCAACTACCGTGATCAGTTTTTTCATTTTGTATCCCCCTCATTAGGATTGCGGTCATTGATCTCTTGGACCTCCTTTACTTAAATGATATCTTGAAATCAACTTAATATTATGTTTAGTTCCGAAAAAAACAAAAGGAGGAGATGGTATGAGCATAAAGGGAACACAGACAGAGAAGAACCTGCTTAAGGCTTTTGCCGGAGAATCGCAGGCAAGGAACCGGTATACATATTTTGCCTCGCAGGCAAAAAAGGACGGTTTTGAACAGATATCATCCATATTTGAAGAGACGGCCGCCCAGGAAAAGGAACATGCAAAGAGATTTTTCAAGTTCCTTGAGGGCGGAGACGTTGTGATAGAGGCGGCATATCCCGCGGGTAAGATAGGTAAGACGGCGGAGAACCTAAAGGCCGCCGCGGCTGGCGAGAACCACGAATGGACGGCGCTGTATCAGGAGTTCGCCCAGACCGCAGAGAAGGAAGGACTCAACGATATCGCAAAGGCATTTAGGGCAATATCGGTGGCCGAGAGACAGCACGAAAAACGTTACTTGGACCTTCTTGCCAACGTTGAATCTCACAAGGTCTTCAAAAAGGATACAAAAGTTGTGTGGCGCTGCAGGAACTGCGGCTACCTTCATGGGGGGACCGAAGCAATCGATACATGCCCTGCATGTCTGCATCCAAAGGCGCATTTTGAGATCCTGGGCGAGAACTATTAGACTTCGAGCGAAGTCGAGAAGCCGATATGTTATGTTCTCGACAAGCTCGAACAGTATATGAACACTTCAACTAACATTCTAATAGGCGGTGAGGCGGGGCAGGGGCTTGTGACGATCGGCGAACTTCTTTCCAAGGTCCTGGTCCGAGCCGGTTACAATATAGTCGTTACGCAGAGCTATCAGTCAAGGGTGCGCGGCGGACACAACACGTTCGCCATAAGGGTGAGCGATAAAGAGATCTCTGCGCCAAAGGAGTCGGTCGATATCCTTGTGGCTTTGAATGAGGAGACCGTTAATATCCATAAGGCATCAGTTGCAAAAGAAGGTATTGTAATTTCTTCGGATAAATTCAAGTCCGGCGAGGGTGTTCTAAGACCGATCAAAGTCCCATACGAAAAGTTCGGTTCGGCAAAGTTGGAGAATGTTGCATCTTTGGGGGTCGTCTGCTCGATCCTTGGCGTAGAAAAGGGCCATATCCTTAAATTGCTTAATGATCGTTTCGGCAAGAAGGGCTCAACGATCGCCAAAGATAACGAAAACATGCTCAACGCTTCCTATGACTGGGCCGCCGGGCAGAACATTGTCTTTAATAAATCACCAAAGGTGAAAACGGACAAAGAACGTTACATGATGAACGGTAATGAAGCCATTGCCCTTGGCGCAATTTCTGCAGGGGTGAAATTTGCGGCATTCTATCCGATGACGCCATCTACAAGCGTTAATCTTTCTTTGATCTCCCATGCAAAAGAGACTGGCATGGTGGTAGAACAGGCGGAAGATGAGATAGCCGCCATTAATATGGCGATAGGGGCCTCCTATGCCGGTGCACCCAGCATGGTCGCTACTTCCGGCGGAGGATTTGCGCTGATGGTGGAAGGTGCAAGTCTTGCCGGCATGACCGAGACGCCGGTCGTAGTTGTAGTAGCCCAGCGCCCCGGCCCGGCAACAGGCCTTCCCACAAGGACGGAACAGGCTGACCTTGAGTTCGTTCTATATTCGGGGCACGGAGAATTTCCAAGGGCTATCTTTACACCCGGGACCGTTGAAGAGTGTTTTCATCTCACAAGGCGCGCGTTCGAACTAGCCGAAAAATATCAGGGGCCTGTATTCATCCTTACCGACCAGTATCTTGCCGACTCCTTCAGGGCGGTCGATAAGTTCGACGGCAATTTGAGCAGGGTCAAGGCAGGCGTCGCCGCTTCTGAAGTAAAGGCGCCATATATGAGATATGCGCTGACAGATAACGGCATCTCTCCAAGGCTTATACCGGGGTCAAGCAAGCACCTCGTTGTTGCCGGGAGCGATGAGCATACGGAAGGCGGACATTTAACCGAAGATCTGGACGCAAGGGTCAAGATGGTCGATAAACGCCTGAAAAAGATGGAAGGCCTTTCGAAAGAGGTCTCACAGCCTGAATATTTTGGTGATGCCTCGCCGGACAAGCTTTTTATCTCATTCGGTTCTGCTTACGGAGCGGCCCTTGAAGCGGTGAAGAGCCTGAACGAAAAGGGCGGGGAAACGGCGCTCCTTAATTTCTCTCAGGTCTGGCCTTTGGTCCCTTCAACTTTCATAGATAAGTTGAATAGTGCCAAGGAAGTTGTGGCCATAGAGGGGAACGCCACCGGACAGCTTGCGGGACTCATAAGAAAGACAACGGGCTTTGAGATCAAGAATAAGATACTAAGGTACGACGGACTTCCGATAACGCCGGAATATATTTTGAACAGGCTCGCTCATGGTGAGCCTGTCGAACCATGAACAATTATCATCCTTCGACATGCTCAGGATGAGCGATACTATGATCACTAACGACACATATAAAATATCGGAAACGGCATGGTGCCCCGGTTGCGGGAATTTCTCCATAATCAAGTCGGTTAAGGATGCGCTTGTAAGGTCGGGGCTCGAACAGGATCAGATAGTATTCGTATCCGGCATCGGTCAGGCCGCAAAGGCGCCGCATTATCTGAACGTGAATCTCCTGGACGGCCTCCATGGAAGATCGCTTCCGGCAGCGACCGGTGTTAAGCTCGCCAATCCTACACTTAACGTTATCGTAGAAAGCGGCGACGGGTGTTCATACGGTGAAGGCGGTAATCATTTTATTTCCGCGATAAGAAGGAATATCGACCTTACGGTCATCGTCCATAATAATCAGGTCTACGGACTCACCAAGGGGCAGGCAAGCCCCACATCGGACGAAGGGTTTGTCACAAAGACCCAGCCCGATGGCGTGAAGTCGGGATCGTTCAATCCCATAGAGGTTGCCGTTGCTTTAAAGGCGGGATTCGTTGCCAGAAGTTTTTCCGGGATGCCGGCGCACGCGACCGAAATGATAGTGAAGGGGATCAAACACAAAGGCTTTAGCCTCATTGATATACTCCAGCCTTGTGTTACATTCAATAAGGTGAATAACTTTGGCTGGTATAAGAAACGCTGTGTCGAGTTGCCAAAGGATCATGACCCCACCAACTGGGAGAACGCCCTTAAGGTAGCGACCCAGTGGGGCGATAAGATACCGGTAGGCGTCATCTACGAGAATAGCCGTAAACCTTACGATGAGCTTATTTATACAGGCCTTAACAGCACACCGAAAGACCTAAAGTCCATTCTAGCTAAGTATTGTTAACTATATGTAATATATGATAGAATTTCTTCAGCAATTTCATCCTGTCACCCAGGCCCTGATAGGCGGAGGTTATGCCTTTTTGGTCACGGCACTTGGGGCCGCCTGCATCTATACATTCAGCTCGTTAAATCGAAAGTTATTTGATGGAATGCTCGGGTTCTCCGCCGGCATAATGCTGGCGGCAAGCGTCTGGTCGCTCCTGCTCCCTGCCATAGAGATGTCTGCGCTAAGAGGCCATCACGCCAAATGGATGATACCCGCCTGCGGTTTCCTAGTTGGCGGGCTATTTTTACGGCTTGTCGATAAGATACTTCCTCACATCCATCCCGACATGGTAGTTTTGAAAGAAGAGGGGATAAAAACCCACTGGCAGAAGAGCACGTTACTGGTCCTCGCTATCACGCTTCATAATATTCCGGAAGGCCTCGCAATCGGAGTTGCGTTCGGGGCGGCCGGGTTCGGAGTTGAAGGCGCGACGCTCGCCGGGGCTCTGGCACTTGCGATAGGTATCGGCATTCAGGATTTCCCGGAAGGGTTCGCCGTCGCAATGCCTTTGCGAAAACTGGGGAAGTCGGTCAACAGAAGTTTCTTTTACGGAGCGCTCTCCGGCATTGTTGAGCCGATTGCGGCGGTGATCGGTGCGGCCGCGGTAATGCTCTCCAAGAATATGCTTCCGTACGCCCTCTCATTCGCCGCCGGCGCAATGGTATTCGTGGTGATAGAAGAGGTGATACCCGAGGCCGGGAGCGGCGGCAACGAAGACATTGCCACCACGGGCGCCATGATAGGTTTTGCACTCATGATGGTATTAGACGTGGCATTTTCTTAAAAGGAGAGAGAGGTCCTATGAAAGCTGTAAAGATAAGCGAACATGTTTACTGGGTAGGGGTGATAGACTGGAACCTGCGCGAATTTCACGGTTACTCGACCAAGAGGGGTTCCACCTATAACTCTTATCTTATAATGGCGGAAAAGCCGACGCTGGTCGAAACGGTCAAGGCGCCGTTCAAAGATGAGATGCTTGAGCGGATTGCCTCCGTCATCGACCCGAAGGATATCAAATATATAGTTTCAGGGCATGCCGAGATGGACCATTCCGGCTCC
Source organism: Deltaproteobacteria bacterium CG11_big_fil_rev_8_21_14_0_20_49_13 (assembly GCA_002796305.1). NCBI lineage: Bacteria > Deltaproteobacteria > Deltaproteobacteria bacterium CG11_big_fil_rev_8_21_14_0_20_49_13. Next base: position 69,285 of record PCWZ01000050.1, on the reverse strand, counting down.
ATTCCGCATATGATAGACCTCATCAAACCAGAGAAGGTCGTCGCCTCCACCATGGGTGTAAAAGCGCTACAGGATCATTTTCATCTGACGCATCCTATTATTCCCGTTAAGGACGGCGATACGTTGAGTCTTGGCAATATGGAGCTTAAATTCCTTGAGACGCGTATGATCCACTGGCCCGACAGCATGTTCTCATATCTTGCAAAGGACGAACTCCTCTTTTCGCAGGACGCCTTCGGCATGCATTTAGCCTCAAGCGAGCGTTTTGCAGATGAGGTGGCGCATGACGTCCGGCTAGAAGAGACGGCCAAATACTATGCCAACATAATCCTTCCGTATTCTAGCTTTGTGCTGAAACTTATCGAGAGGTGGAAGGGCATTAACCTTAATGTGAAGTTCATTGCCACGGACCACGGGCCAATCTGGCGTGACGGCGGCGCAGAGATAATTCCACTATATGAAAAGTGGGCGCTGCAAAAGCCGGAAAAGAAGGCCGTTATCATATATGATACGATGTGGAAGAGCACCGAGGCAATGGCCAACGAGATAGCGGGTGGACTCATTGAAGAGGGTGTGGAAACGGTAGTTCTCCCCCTGGCGGCGTCAAGCAGGAGTGATGTTGCTCTTCATGTCCTTTCGGCCGGCGCCGTATTCATTGGTTCGCCGACACTCAATAATAATATCTTTCCTTCTGTTGCAGACTCGCTTGTTTATCTTAAAGGCCTAAGGCCCAAGAACAAGATAGGCGCGGCGTTCGGCTCATACGGCTGGGGAGGCGAGGCGCTAGAGCAGCTCAACCAGTGGATGAAGGATATCGGCATCGAACTTGTCTCCGATGGCGTGAAGGTAAAATATGTCCCTCGTGAGGAGGATCTGGTCAAGTGTTTCGAACTGGGGCGCGACGCGGCCGCAAGGCTCAAGGAGCTCGTCTGAAGGCCATGGACCTAAAAGTAAAATTAGAGGCGCTCTATAAGAAGTATAACAGACGCAAATTCGTCCGTCCGGACCCGCTGGAGTTCTTATACAAATATCCAAAGTCAAGGGAGAGGGAGATAGTAGGTCTCATAGCCTCTTCGCTCGCCTACGGCAGGGTGGCGCAGATACTCAAAAGCGTATCCAAGGTCCTTGATAAGATGGGCGACTCCCCATACGAATATCTTAAAAAGAAGAGCGATAGGGAGATAATGAAGGATTTCTTAGGCTTCAAACACCGCTTTACGACAGGATGCGACAAGGCCGGACTATTGATCGGGATGAAGCATGCCATAAAGAGACATGGCTCCCTTGAAGGCTGTTTCAGGGCCGGATATAAAAGAGATGACGAGACCTTTATGCCGACGCTCTCCTATTTTGTGGCGGAGATCTCAAGGTGTGCAGGCTGTGCAAAGCTGAACCTCCTTCCGCCGCCAGAACTTGGCAGCGCGTGCAAAAGGCTCAATTTATATCTGAGATGGATGGTCCGTAAAGACAACGTTGACCCCGGCGGATGGGACGATCTCCCTTCGTCTAAGCTTATCGTTCCGCTCGATACCCATATGTATAAGATAGGCAGGGGTTTTGGCTTTACAAAAAGAAGACAGGCAAACCTTAAGACCGCCTTAGATATAACGAAGGGATTTGCCGATATCTTGCCTAAAGATCCTGTGAAGTACGATTTCGCGCTGACACGTTTCGGGATACGCTCGGAATTAAATATCGGTTCGGTGCTCA
>PCWZ01000050.1:64287-67561 GCA_002796305.1 Deltaproteobacteria bacterium CG11_big_fil_rev_8_21_14_0_20_49_13 | reverse complement strand
ACGAAGCAATCTCCATAAATCAAGTGTTTGCTTAGAGATTGCCGCGCCCCTTCGGGGCTCGCAATGACAGAGTAAGTAGGTTTTTAGAGGTGCCCATCAGTTAAAGTTGGACCGAATGGATATTGGGTGTAGTGGTCGCCACTTCATCTGACAGAAACAGAATCTGGTTTTGATATCCTCCGACACATCGTCCAACATTATGTCAAGCCCGCCTAATGTGAGATCGTATGTTAACAGATTTGTCTGATCGTTAGCCCGGGCCGGAATTAGTGTAATTAAGGCATGACAATATGTGGGCATATGTGTTAAACGGCGGTTATGATCTCTAAAGAACTCATCGAATTTATCGTTCAGATGCTGAAGCTGAACGACGTTGGCTGTGTTACCGTGCCCAGGGCTTCGCTTTCGCGGCTCCTTGACGGTTTGGGACGGGCCGAACTTATTGTCGGGAAATAAAAGAAGGCAGGGCGGGTCACTTACTATGTCATGACCCCCGACGTCGACGAGCTTGTATTTAAGAAGGTCGCAGCTCCCGCTATTTTGATCGTGACAGAAGAAGATTACGAGGTCTCAAAGGACTGGGCAGAAAAGATACGCCAAAAGGCCGCCTATTTCATTAATCTTTCATAGCGGCCGACCCGATCCTAAAAGTTGCAGGGATGATGGCGCTTAAGAGGGACAGATATACGGGGTCCGCTATTTCCAACATGTCGACATTGAGGCCGTTACCTGTGAACAGAATAGTCCCTTCACCTATGCATCGCACATGACCGACATTGTCGCCGATCTTGCAGGTGGAAACGATCCTTTCGTAAGGATATTTAAAAGCGCCAAAATCGCATCCATCCCTTGGAGCATTTGCCATCACTCTGATACGTTGTTTTTCCGAGTCAAATATTTCCGCAAACTTGGTCCAACGGATCATTCCGCAACTAACAAATCTTCCAAATATGGAATTCAAAGATAGTGAGCGTGTTAAGAATGAACTTTTATTATAAGGGAGATAACAATCGGTGGGAATGTAATTTTCTAAACATCTTATTATGCTTATTGAAGCATCCCCGCAATATTCATCATGCAGCTCACCGTATATATCCGATATTTGACCTAAGTTAAGCTTAAGGATCCCGGTCAATGACCTATACACATCCGGAACATCCTGATGACCGTATTCGTTCTGGCACTTTCCATCATGCGATTCGGCGCAATCGGCAGTATAACTGTCGATCGTGTCGTAGTCATTGGGCCGACTCTTGAAGAGGTGCCCGGTTCCCGAGGCATCCCTGAAGCTTATCACGAGTGAATTGTTGGACGTAGAATAAGAATACGAAACGGGCGCCATAAGCTATCCCTCCATAATAACTTTGTTGTTTCCGACACCTATCAAATCCCACCCATTTTGCAAGTTTTTTATTAGACGACGTTTTAGCAAGAACTTTGATGAGATCGAGGGGTCGTTCGCGTTCCATAACGAAGAGTTCTACAACGAAAAGAGCGATAGGTGGAGCTGGACGCAGGAGCGCCAGGATGGGGCGGTCTCGCAGGCGTGGGAGACATATAGAACGAAAAACTGCCGCAGTTAATGACGGAATTTATAAAAGAGTATTTCACGATGTTGAACGGAGAAGAGGATTAAAGTATAAATTAAAGGGCACCTCTATAAACTACTCACTCTGTCATTGCGAGCCCCGAAGGGGCGCGGCAATTCCCCATAAACACTTGATTTATGGAGATTGCTTCGTCGCCGGACGCTCCTCGCAATGACATAACAATGGGTTTATAGGTGCCCTAAAGAATAGAAAATAAATGTTTTAATTATACTTAAAACATTGTATACTTTTCACGGAGGTTTTAAGTATGATTAAAGAATATATAAAACGAGAAAGTTACCTCAAAAAGATCGGTCCTTTTATTAACAAGGATATTATAAAGGTTCTTGTTGGCGAGAGATGTGTTGGCAAGAGCTATATCTTATATCAGATCATGGACATGATATTGGAGGAAGACAAGTCTGCCAATATCATTTACATCAATAAGGAGCTAAGCGATTTCGATCACATTACCGACCACAAATCTCTTCTAAAATTTGTCGAAGAAAAGACAGAGGCATCTAAAAAAAGAAACTTCCTCTTTATTGACGAAATACAGGATATCATTTCCTTTGAAAAGGCCCTGCGAAGCCTTAAGGCTTCCGGCAAGTACGATATATATTGCACGGGAAGTAATGCGAACATGCTATCGAGCGACCTTTCAACTTATCTTAGCGGTCGCTATATTGAGATCGAGATCCACAGCCTTTCCTATGCGGAATTTTTGTTGTTCCATAAACTCGAAGAAAATGAAGAATCGCTCTTGAGCTTCATAAAATATGGCGGGCTTCCGTACCTCATCCATTTGGAATTAAATGACGACGTTGCTTATGATTATCTCCGGAACGTCAAGAATACTATCCTCTTCAAAGATATCATCTCCCGGTTCAATATCAGGAATGTCGCATTTCTGGAAAGACTTGTGGAGTATATAGCGGACAACCTTGGCAGTCTTGTATCTGCGAAGAAGATCAGCGACTTCTTAAAATCACAGCAAACGAAGATATCACCGAGCGTTGTTCTTGACTATCTCTCACACCTAAGATCGGCTTTCTTCATCCATCAGGTACAGAGGCAAGATATTAAGGGGAAAAAGATATTCGAGGTTAATGACAAATACTTTTTTGAAGACTTAGGCCTTAGAAATTCCATCATCAGTTATAATCAGGCCGACATTGGTAAGGTTCTTGAGAATCTTGTTTTCTCTCATCTCAAGGCCTCAGGCTATAACGTTAGGGCCGGACAATTAGGAAAAAAGGAGATCGATTTCATCGGCGAAAAAGATGGCGAACGTTTATATGTCCAGGTGGCGTATCTCATCACCGACGAAAATCGAGAAAGAGAGTTCGGCAACCTACTTGAGATCGATGATAACTACCCCAAGCTCGTCGTTTCAATGGATACGTTGATCGGCGGCAGCAGTTATAAGGGGATCAAGCATGTCAATCTGCGGCACTTCCTAACTTCTCCAATTGCTTATTAGCGACAAGGTTCTCGGAACCAATATTCGATGCACGCTAGAATGGTTCCAATGCGGAATAAACATAATAATACGGTGTTTTAACTTTTGGTTGGGAGCATTTTTGGTTAAAAACCATAAGGGCGCCTCTAAAAACCTGCTTGTTCTGTCATTGCGAGCCCCGAAGGGGCGCGGCAATCTCCAGCAAACACTTGATTTATGGAGA
>PCWZ01000050.1:55377-64255 GCA_002796305.1 Deltaproteobacteria bacterium CG11_big_fil_rev_8_21_14_0_20_49_13 | reverse complement strand
GCAATCTCCAGCAAACACTTGATTTATGGAGATTGCTTCGGTCACTACGCTCCCTCGCAATGACACGCCAATGGGTTTTTAGAGGTGCCCATAAGTAACATTCGGTACTCAAGTTTTGACATTGACCGTCTTTTAGTTTAATCTATATTTCCTGTTCAGCAAAAAATACCGGGGGTGAGATGAGAAAGCCGCTTTTTTTAACCGTCATTTGTTTTTGCTCTTCGATAGTCTTCGCGGCGCCGCTCGATCAGAAGGTCGAGCAGATAATAAGGAACAACAAGCTGAAAAACACAAGGGCGGGCGTATATGCGGTTTCTCTCCCCAAGAACAAGGTTGTTATCGACATAAATAAGGAGCTCCCATTAAATCCAGCCTCCTGCATGAAGCTAGTGACGAGCGCCGTTGCACTCAAGACCCTTGGCCCTGATTACAGGTTCCCGACCGATTTCTATCTGGCAGACTCCGATCTTTGGGTGAAGGGATACGGGGACCCGTCATTTGTAATAGAGAGACTAGAAGAAGCGGTTAACGGCCTCATAGCAAAGGGCCTGCCTGTAAGCATAGACGATGTATATATAGATGATACCTATCTCGACGGCGGTTCCTTTCCTGGGAGACAAAAGGGGAGCGCCCGCTCATATAACGCCATGACCAGCGCTGTTGCGCTCAACCACGGTTCCGTTACGGTCGAGGTCTTCCCCGGCGACAAGTCCGGAAGGCCGGCGCAGGTTGTTGTCGATGCGCCGGGAGTGAAGGTGGTCAATAAGGCGGTAACAGGACCTAGGCGCGGCAAGACCACGGTAAGCATCAAGAGAAGTTATACCAAAGACGGTGATATAGTGGTCGTCAGCGGAAGAATACCCACGAACTCCTCCGGCAGAAAACAGTATTTCAATGTTGCAAATCCTACCCAGCACTTTGGCGATTCATTGAAGGCGATGCTGGTTGCTAAAGGGGTTCGTGTTAACGGTGATGTACATTATGGCATCGTGCCGAAGGCATCAAGGCCCTTGATGGAAGAGATGTCCCCTCCGCTTTCCGAGATCCTAAAGAACATGAACAAGAACTCGAGCAACTTCATGGCCGAGCAGTTAACAAAGGCGATAGGTGCGAAAGTTAAGGGGGCGCCGGGTTCCACTGAAAAGGGGGTTTCGGCCTATCGTGGATATCTTGAACATCTTGGTGCGAGCGGTTTTAGCATCGAGAACGGTAGCGGACTTTCGTACAAGAACGAGTTGACCCCTTACGACCTCTATCTTGTAATGAGCGACATATATTCAGATCGTCATTTAAGGGATGTCTATATCGATTCGTTGAGCATAGCGGGGGAGGATGGCACGCTCAAGAGATGGAACAACGCCCTGAGCGGGAAGCTTAAGGCAAAGACCGGCTCGCTTAACGGGGTAAGCTCGCTTGCAGGATTCTGGCCCCAGAGAAATGAAACGATTCTCTTTGTCATCTTTTTGAACGGAGGGGTCGACTTTACAAGGGGAAGAAGGGTTTCTCAAGCGATAGTGGAGACGTTCACAGATTTATGAAAAAAGCCTTGGGAGTATATCTTATGGTTGCGGGAATATTAATATCGTTCCATCTTGTCTTCAATGTATATCTCTCTTCGCAGATTCCGAAACCTTATATAACACCATCTCCAGGAATGTCGCTTGCCACTGTAAAACCCATGGCGGTGCAGGAAGAGATCCCTCCGGCCGCACCTGTTCCTGAATATATGGATGAGGTTCCGGCTCCACAGCTTCCCGCGGTCAAGGCGGAGGTTCCCGTTTCCAAAGAAGAGGAGATGACGGTCGCCATCACAAAATATCAGAGGCCGGAGCCAAGCCTCAACGCGTCACCCAAGAAAAAGGGTCTTTTTGATGTTCCGCACGGTATAAAAAAAGAGGTAGAATTCTGGACCAGCGTATATACCGAATATACTACCGACCAGGCGGTCCTTCACGATCCCAATAATTTAGGCAGGGTGTTAGGGGTGATAGACCTTCCCCATTGTTCCGAACCCCCGAAGAAAGAGTGCCTTGCAAGGCGCGAAGATGTTATGAAAGACGCGAAGGATGAGATGAAGTCGAAACTTGGTAGGAAGGCTCCGGAAAGAATAAGGGCGCAGGTGGGGCAGAAGGATAAGTTCGAAGAGGGGCTCAAGGCATCAAAGAAATATCTTCCCAAGATAGAAAGCGTCTTTGAGAACATGGGTATTCCTAACGAGATATCGAGACTCCCTTTTGTTGAGTCGATGTTCAATCTTAAGGCATATTCAAAGAGCAAGGCGGCGGGTATCTGGCAGTTGATGCCTTCAACGGCAAGGATCTTTGGACTTAAAGTAGGCAGAAGAAATGATGAGCGATACGATCCGGTCAAGTCTACACATGTTGCCGCAAATCATCTTCTTCGCGACTATAGAAGGCTGGGCAGCTGGCCGCTTGCAATAAGCGCATATAACTCCGGACCCGGAAGGCTTGCTGACGCCGTAAGAAAGCTTGGCACCAAGGATATAGTGAGGATAATCAAGCATTACGACAACCCTTCTTACGGCTTTGCGGCCAAGAATTTCTACCCCTGCTTTTTGGCGGCGCTTGACATTTACGAGAACAGGTATAAATACTTCCCCGACCTTTACCCAGGCGCGGCCCCGTTGAAGTTGGCCCCGCAGGAGGCCCCTAATGAGAAGAAAAAATAGACCTTTGCTGGCGTTGTTGCTTTTATTTTTAGCTGTTTCCGCTTCGTGCGCCAGGACCCCGACAGTCAAGAAATCCGAACATGTCATGGACCGCTATTTTCATAAATACGGCCACAAATTCGACGATAGTGACATGGGCAAGTACAAGATCGAAAGTGTTCGAACATTCGATATAGCGGAGGTCCATAAAAAGTTGGTTGCCGTGACCGCAGAGGTGAAGCTTCTTGACGGGCCCATCTATAATGTCAGATGCATGCTCCAAAAGAAGACGCTGGGCTGGCACTTGGTTTCGTGGGAGAGACTCTAATAATGATATCAGATAAGATGAAAGAGTTGTGTGCGAGGATAAGATCGCTTGGAAGCGCTGTTGTCGCCTTTTCTGGCGGGGTCGATTCGGCCGTTCTTGCAAAGATAGCTCATGAAGAGCTCGGGAACAATATGGCGGCCGTGACCGGAGAATCGGCAAGCGTTCCTTCAAGAGATATTGCTTCCGCAAAGGACTTTTGCAAGAAACACGGCATTCCCCATGTTATCGTCAGGACCTGCGAGTTCGACGACCCTTTATATAAGTCGAACCCGGAGAACAGGTGTTTTTATTGCAAGGGAGAGCTTTTCGAAACCCTCGCGGTGACGGCCAAGGAGAAGGGTCTCAAGTACGTCATAGAAGGGACCAATTCTTCCGAGTTAAAAGGACATCGTCCCGGCTTTGAGGCGGCCAAGGTAAACCCTATTGTCACTACCCCGTTCGCCGACGCCTGCATCACCAAGGAAGAGGTGAGGGAGATAGCGAGGGCGCTGGGTCTTGATCTGGCCGAAAGACCATCTACCGCATGCCTCTCTTCAAGGGTGCCGACCGGAACCGCGCTTACGGAAGAGCTTCTAAAAAGAATAGATGACGCCGAGAATTTTCTCCTCTCGATAGGTGTCAGGCAGATAAGACTCCGCCATCATGGCGACCTCGCAAGGATAGAATCAGATGAGGAAGGTCTCAAACTCTGCATTGAGAAAAAAGATGATATCGTAAAGAAGATAAATGGACTTGGGTGGAAGAATGTTACGCTGGACCTGAAAGGCTACAGGACCGGCGGGGGGATGTGACACCCGTTCTGCGACACTGAAAGTTGACGCTCTTGATGGGTGTGCCAGTTGGGAGGCCAAGCTTGACCGACAAGCCTTCTCGGCCAAAAAACACATGCGGCTTTGTTTTTTACTTCCCGCTCATCCTGAGCCTGTCGAAGGATAGAGTTTAAATCGACCGCTGAATTTTGGCGTCTTCCCTGCGACAAGCTCGGTCAGGCGCCAAAATTTAAAGCCGCTTATGTGTTTTTTGACCTCGTACGGCTTATCGGTCACAGAGCACTCAAGAAACTGCCTTGAGTGCTCGGACGCCATTGTCCTCCCAACTAACACACCCATAATGCTGTGAAACTTTACAATGGCATTGAAGGCATTGCGCCTTATTTGGAAAAAATCATAAATTGCAAGTGAATGTGTCATCTACAGAGAACACACTGGGGCACCTCTATAAACTACTCACGCTGTCATTGCGAGCCCCGAAGGGGCGCGGCAATCCCCCATAAACACTTGATTTATGGAGATTGCTTCGTCGCTGGACGCTCCTCGCAATGACATAACAATGGGTTTATAGAGGTGCCCACTAATGAATGTCATTTTAACCCCCTTTGCTCGTTCAAAGGGGGTTATTTTTTTATGGATTTTTGGACAGTTTTAGCCGATAAGCAATATCGTCTATGCAACGAACGAACAAAACGTCAGTTCTTATCAAAAGCACGTCTAGCAAGTCACTTTTTTATGATATCCGCGGTTTGATAGAAAAGGCCCGAGATCATGTTGCGCAAGCTGTCAATTCGGGGCTTACCATGCTCTATTGGCAGATTGGCAGGCGCATCTTTCAAGAAAATTTGGAAGGGAAAAGGGCGCAATATGGCATGCGTATCGTCGTAAATCTGGCTACCGGCCTATCAAGTGAATATGGCAGTAATTTTTCAGAAAAAAATCTGCGTCGCATGATCCAGTTCTATGAAGCATTTCCAGATGAGAAGATTGTCGTATCGCTGATACGACAATTGAGTTGGACGCATTTTTTGCGGCTCATTCCGATTGAGGACTCCTTAAAAAGAGACTTCTATGCCGGAATGTGCCGAGTCGAGAATTGGAGTGTCACATGCCAGACGGCAAACGGAATAAAACATGAATAAAGAAAATATATTGAAATTGTTGGAGGATATAGCCGCAGGCAAAAAGAGCCCTGCCGATGTGCTTAAAGACCTGTGCCACCTTCCTTTCGAAGAGATGGACTTTGCGAAGGTAGATTCGCATCGTCATCTAAGGAACGGCTTTTCTGAGGTCATCTACTGCCGCGGAAAGACAACTGAGCATATCATCTCCATTACCCGGAAGATGCTGGAGAATGGGATGAACGTTCTGGGTACAAGGACAGACCCCGAGGTGGGCGAACATATCATTAAAGAGATAAAGAATGCCGAGTTCGACCCCCTAAGCGGTACGTTTATGGTCCTTGCCCATAAGATAGAATCTATAAAGGGAAGACTGGCCATACTCGCCGCAGGGACCGCCGACCTGAAGGTCGCCGAAGAGGCAAAGAGGACCGCTAATTTTTTTGGCGCAGAGGTCAGGACATATTATGATGTAGGAGTTGCCGGCCTCCACAGGTTGCTTGCCCATGTGAAAGAACTCGACGATAACGACGTCCTCATAGCTGTTGCCGGTATGGAAGGGGCCCTTCCAAGCGTTCTTGGCGGTCTGGTCTCAAAGCCAATAATCGCCGTGCCGACAAGCGTCGGTTACGGTTCCAACTTCGGCGGCGTTACCCCTCTCTTTGCGATGCTCAACTCCTGCTCAGAAGGAATAACGGTAGTTAACATCGATAACGGGTTCGGCGCCGCCTGCGCCGCTTTAAGAATTGTTAACGGGTTAACAGGTTAACAGGTTTGCAGGTTCTTGACCTGGGAACCTGTTAACTTGCCAGCTTGTCAGCCGTATCCATGTATCTCTTAATAATAATGAACGTCATCTGGGCCTCCAGTTACACCGTGATGAAGTGGGGGTTGGAGTATATGTCGCCTATGCACTTTCTTTTCTTAAGGATGAGCGTAGCCCTGATCGTGATGTTCGCCATATCATTAAAATATATCAAGCTCCTCGATAGGTATGTCGTATTTCGCGGCGCCCTATTGGGCGTAATAATCGCCGCATCTCACGGCCTTGGTTTTGTAGGCATCGACAGATCGTTTGCAACGGACGCCGCCATTCTTTACGCTATAGAGCCGGTTACGTCCATCCTTGTTGCAAGGATCTTACTCAAGGAGAGAATGGACGGATGGAGGTCCCTTTCACTGTTCCTTGCACTGACAGGTTTTTTTATCCTCTCCCACATATCCTTTGAGAACTTTTTCTCCAACACGATCTTTTTGGGAAATATTCTAATGCTCGTCGGTGTTCTTGCTGACGGATTCTTCTCGCCGGTGGCAAAACCGGTCGTTGAAAAATATCCAGCGCGTCTTGTTCTCACCGTGGCATTATTTTTTGCGACGCTCGTTCTGTCTCCTTTCGCCGTTCTTTCGCCGGTCAAGTCGACCGCTTTTTCATGGAAGGCTATCTTCAGCATATTGTATCTTTCGATACTTTGCACATGTGTTGGCTGGACGATGTGGTTATATTTTTTAAGCAAGCTTTCGGTCAATGTCATAGCTATCACTGTTTTCATTCAACCGGTGCTTGGAGCGTTCATCCCACATTTTACCATTGGCGAGCAAATTGGCTCCAGGATATGGTTTGGCGGAAGCATTATTCTTCTCGGAGTTGCTATCGCTTTCTTTAAAAGAAAAAATACTGCAGATGAGATGATCGCCGAGGCGGTTATCCACTGAAAAAAAATAGGCTTTTGGTAAAAAAAAGTTTGACAGTACGATCTTTTTTCCTTATAATTCACAATGTAAACAACAAAGAGGAGGGGGACATATGCCAAAGAAGAAAAAGAAAGTAGCGAAGAAAAAGAAAGTAGCGAAGAAAAAGAAAGTAGCGAAGAAGAAAAAACGCTGCTGCCGCTAAGAGCGGAAAAGTTTGAAACTCGGTTGAACCGAGAAAACCCCCTGCAGAAAATGCAGGGGGTTTTTGTTTGCATTATTTGTAGTAGTCACAACCTGATCCTGCAGAAATTGAATTCAGCCAAGACGTAACCCGATATATTGTCCAACTTTACATAATGTCCAATATACGACCGGTTTTGAAGGGGCGGGTGAGGTATTCGAGCGACCGGTGTCCGGTTTCGCTCAAACGCCGCGAAACCGGCACCTCGGCGCTCAGGCGCGGCATTTATAAAATGGCTGCCGATGCCGCGCCTTCCGCGACGTCGCTCTCACACCTCACCCGCCCCTTCAAAACACGCGCATCCCTTTTAATGAAGTTGTCATTTGAGATAAGCAGGCGACCGGCTGTCCATGAAGCCGCTTTGCGTTCGCGAGCGGTACGCGAGCGATGAGGGGTTTGTCGTATGAGGAAGTAAAACCTGTTCAAGGCTTCAAAATTTGGCGCCTGAGCGAGCTTGCCGCAGTGAAGACGCCAAATTTTATGGTTTAAAAGCCACACAGGTTTTACGACTGAAAAGGCAAAGTCCTCAAGCGCGGCTGAATGGACAGCCGGTCGCCTGCTTATCTCAAATGTCGCGGAATGGACATTATGTGAGGTTCACCGAGATCACAGTCGGCGGTCTGTATTTATCATTGTTCTTGTAAAAAAAGGGCCGTTTTTTTCTTGAGTGTGCAAACCTTTTATGTTAGTGGCGCTCACCATGTCAAATATACCAACCCAAGTTTTCTTGACCAAGGGCGTAGGCAAGCACAGAGAGAAGCTGCAGAGCTTCGAGATGGCGCTTCGCGATGCAGGTATCGCGCAGTATAATCTAGTAAGGGTCTCAAGTATCTTTCCTCCCGGGTGCCGCATCATTTCAAGGCGCGAGGGGAACCTTCAGCTGAAGCCCGGACAGGTGGTCTTTTGTGTTCTTTCCGATAACGCCACCGACGAACCCCACAGACTCTGTGCGGCCTCGGTAGGTCTCTCAATTCCAAAGGACAGAACACACTACGGTTATCTTTCTGAGCACCACGGTTTCGGCCAGACCGAAAAACAGGCGGGCGATTACGCCGAAGATCTTGCAGCAGAAATGCTCGCAACTGTTTTGGGCGTTAAGTTCGAAGCAGCAAAGTCTTGGAACCAGCGTCAGGATACATGGACAATCTCCGGCGAGATAGTCAGAACATTGAACGTCACCCAGTCGTCGGTAGGCGATAAAGAGGGCCTCTGGACGACTGTTGTATGCGGCGCGATATTCGTGCCATGATCTACAAAGGCGACATTCCCGAAAAGTTCCTGAAGTATGATAACGCCCATTTTGTGATAGTTCCGGTCCCTTACGAAAAGACCACATCTTACGGCCGGGGGACATGCAAAGGGCCCGGGGCTATTTGCGCCGCTTCGGAACAGGTCGAGCTTTTCGATGAAGAGCTTCAGAAAGAGGTCTATCAGAAGGGGATAGCTACGGTCAAGGAAGTGACTGATCTTGATGAACTTCAGAAGGTCACGGAAAAGATACTTGAGGACAAGAAGTTCCCGATAGTTCTGGGAGGAGAGCATACCATAAGCGCTCCTCCGGTCCGGGCTTTTAAGAAGTTCTATAATGATATTTCGGTAGTTCATTTCGATGCACATGCCGATCTGCGCGATGAATATAATGGTTCGAAACTTTCCCATGCCTGCGTTATGAGGCGTGTGGTTGAAGAAAAGGTCCCTCTTGTTCAGATAGGCATAAGGAATCATTCGTTGGAAGAGGCGGAGGTGATAAAGAAAGAGGGGCTTAATAGGCCTTTCTATTCGCACCTCATTCATGGTTCAGATTATTGGATGGAGGAGGCGGTGGCGCTCCTTTCCAAGAATGTATATATTAGTTTTGATGTCGACGCGTTCGATGCGTCTATCATGCCTTCAACCGGAACTCCAGAACCAGGCGGGATGAACTGGTTCCAGGTGGTCAAATTCTTTAGGCTCCTATGCAAGAGCAGGAACGTGGTAGGCGCCGATTTTGTGGAACTTGCGCCTGTAAAAGGCAATTCCGGGCCCGATTTTACGGTGGCCAAGCTTATTTATAAACTC
>PCWZ01000050.1:45960-55355 GCA_002796305.1 Deltaproteobacteria bacterium CG11_big_fil_rev_8_21_14_0_20_49_13 | reverse complement strand
GGGACAAGATGGCGGGAAGAAGCGATTAGACGTGAATCATCTGTTTATAAATGAAAAGAAAGTTGTTTTCAAGCGCGACAAGCAGTTATCCACGCACGCGCACCGGCTCTCCCTTCGGGGGCCGGCGCGCCGCCTGATGGATAACTTTTTACTAACAATGCATTCATCATTTTTTACCTACCCAAGAATGTTATGAGCCTCTCAGCATAAATGCCCTCAAATCACCCGCTCACTTTGGAGAAGAGCCATAAAACTTATTTTCTTAGCAACAAATTCATAGTTCAGCCGATAACCTGCCATGGTGTGATCGTGTACACTGATCAATATGGCTGTCAAAAACGATAAAACAGTTGTAAATTCATATGATTACATGCGGTGGCGAGTTCGGGACCTGAACCCGCCCGACAGTATGCCGGAGCGGCAAAAACTGCAAAAACCGGATATTCATGCTGAAGAGGCTTTTTGCACGTCGGAGCACCCTGATATTTCAATAGGCCAAGGGGTCCCCTCGTATTCCAAGATAGGTAGTAACGAGATCATTAACAAGGCCTTATCCAATCCGGCAGTACGGAAGATATTTTACGAAGGATGCCCTGATTTAAGCGTGCCGGAACCTGTCTGTATGATCGGCAACGATCTAAAGATCGACATGGCGCATGTGAAATTCTCCATCGATCTGATTCCTCAGGTCTTCCGCCTGCTCTCGCCAGAGCTAGACCAAGCGTGTAAAAAGTTGTTGGATCTGGTCCAGTCGGCCGCTAGTGCGCGGCATCTCTCCCCGGAAATGGAAACAATGTTTGACAGATACAAAACGGTGATATGGCTTATTGGAGTTGGGGCGCTCAAAAAAGAGGTGAATGGACTTTTCTCCGGCCTTTCTGAACCAGAGATTGCGAAGTTGGTTAGGACATTAAGAAGGTCCGATAATGAATCCAAAGACGATCTAATATGCGCGGTTGCCGCAAATATGCCCGAAAAAGACAAGCAGCTCCTGCTTAAGGCAATAGATAACGTTCAGGGCCTTAGAGCAAGGGAGTCTACTCCCGTGAATTTGCAAATATCTCAGGTTTATCTGCAGGCCGAGGCCGTCATGCGCTACAGGTCGGTTTCCGAACTGATCTTAAAGGCCAAAACCGATTTCGATAATGCAAAACCTCCGAATATAGGGACCGGAATTTCCGGTGAAACATGGAAAACGTTGTTGGTTACACCTTCCCATTTTGAATATTATATAATGTTTCAGATCCATTCTATCCTGTTTGATTTTTCAAAAATGGCGAACGATTTGAAAAATATGTTCGAAGACAGGGGGCCCGCCGTACAAAATGCCGTCAACGTTATCAAAAACAGATGTTCGGCCTACCGGAAAAGAATTAAAAGAGTTGTAGCGCTAAAAAAGGTAGAGCCGTTCTTGGAATTGATGATTAAGTCAATAAGACTGCAAATGCTCGGCCTTGATCTTAGATCTGTGGTTTCGACGGCGGAAAGAACAGGTGTGGTGGATCTTGACGAATTCACGCAGTGGGCCGTGAAAAGGGGCCTTAAAATAAGCCCGGATGATATTAGAAAGGGATCCGGCGATTGGGTCGATAAAATGGCGGTTCTCGTTGCAAAAGAGGGTGCGGAGCAGGCAGAGGCGAGCATGGCCGACGCCATTGAGAACGTGATAACATGGGATCTGGAGCTGTCCAGAACATATTCGGAAAACAACGAAGGATGCGATTCGTGCCGTGAGAAAGATCGGGACATTAGAACATGGATAGAAGAAGAAAAGAAAAAGATCGCGTCCGGCAGTTCCGATCACGCCAACGGCTTTTTTAGAAAGGCCGAAGAATACTGGGGAGAAAAGCGCCCCAAAGGGCTTTCGTCATACATGGACGTTCCAAAGGTCCTGCGAGGCGTCAAGACCGGTCTTGAATGGCTTGACCTCAGAAAAGAAATAGCAAGGCATGAGGAAAATAAATATTCCGGATTAACCACTATCTTGGAAACGATGAAGGCTCTTTGGCTCCGAGATCATTGCAGTTGGATCACGCAAAAGCTTCAGGGATCCTTTATCAGACTGGCGCCGTTTGCGGCGCTTAAATCGGAGATCTTTTTTCGTCCGGCCGATCTAAGGATCCCCGACTTGCCCGATGAGCTTTCTGGGTACAATGAGCGCAATGTAAAAAATCTGGCACACGTGTACCAGCAAATGGCCGGAGATGAGACCTCTAACGAGATTGCGAGCTATTATGCAGCGATATGCTCCGCAATATTGGGGGGCGCGGTTGCCGGAATCTTAAGGGGAGTGGTTTTGAATTGGGAGATGGGTCTGGGCTGGAGATCGTCAACAAGTTATCTGATGTCATGGAATACTTCCGAGATGGGCCTTTTAAAGGCTGTCTCTGTTCGTACAGCAGGCATCGTTGCCGAAGAGTCTGCGGCAGGTCTTGGTTTCAATCTGGCCACAGATGTTCCCATGATACCCGTAACGGGTGTGCCTTCAGGATCTGAATTTTTGAAAAGATGGTTGAGTACTTCGCTTGTCTTTGGAGCGATGGACGGCGTTTCGCATTTACTGCAGCCGTTGTTCAAATACGACCTTGCCGGAGCCGATAAGTTTCTTAACGAAATACCTCGCATGTCGGACGCAGCATTTGGCGAGCGGTTGGCTATGCCTGAAATAGAAAGAGGCGTTCAGGGACTCCTTAATTATTACGGGACCTCAAGGGGCCTCACTTATCAATTCACACATTTTATGTCCATGGTGTCGGTGCTGGAAAATAGCGGTTCCCTTCTTGGCACAATAGACCTCGAAAGGCCCGTTGAGATGGATAAAAAGGCCACTCTGGGAGATGAGGTCCTGAACTCGCTTCGCCTTCCGGCATCGCTATTTGGTATTATGCTTGGCGGAAGGATGCTGAGCTCCGGCTACTGGCCTGAGGATACGGCCATAGACCGTGACAGGTATCTGGCCGATAAACTTGCAGCTCAATTTTGAAGATGATCCTCTGATATTCAGACTGGAAAAACCCGACAGCTTGTTTCCATTTGCTGGAACGATATTCTCGTTCGATCTTTAATCCTCAAAATTCATTTGCCACGCGAACATTCTTGGGCTAAAGATTTGCCTTCTTACTAACCCATAAAGGAGGCCTCTTTTATGAAAGTGTACGAATCAGACAAGGTCCGCAGCGTATGTTTCATCGGCAACAAGGGGACAGGCAAGACAAGTTTTTTAGATGCACTTCTTTTCACAACAGGCGCAAATTCAAGAATAGGGAAAGTTAGCGACGGCAGCTCAATGGCCGATTATGATTCCGCAGAGATCAGGCGCAGACAGACCATAGTTTCAAAGATAATACCGTGCGAATGGAAGGGTTATAAGATAAACGTTATCGACACCCCAGGCTACGCCGATTTTGTAGGTGAGGTCATTGCATGTTTAACAGCGGTCGATATCGCGATGGTGTTCGTCGATGGCATCACCGGAATAGATATCCCGACAAGGCGTTTTTTGAGCCTTGCCATCGAACAAAAGAAACCGGTCTCATTTCTCATCAATAAATGTGATTCCGAAAGGGTAGACATCGACAAGGTGATGGAATCAATAAGGTCGGTAGCTCCGAAGGCGGTCCTTATAGAAGCTCCCATAGGTAGCGGCCCAAATTTCAGGGGCGTTGCCGACGTTTTTAATATGAAGGGATATGTTTCGGAGGGCGGTAAGGCGAAAGAGTGCGACGTTCCTGCCGACGCGCAGGGGAAAGCCGCAGCTTATCGCACGGCATTACTCGATACTGTCGCCGAGAACGATGAATCGCTCATGGAAAAATATCTCGGCGGCGCAGAGTTGACCGTCGATGAGATCAAGAACGGTTTTGCAAAGGGCGTTGCGGGTGGTAACATCTCTCCAGTCTTTATTGGAAGCGCACTTAACGGTGTAGGTACGGATGCCTTCCTCCAGATGCTCTGTGAATGGTTCCCCTCTCCCAAAGAGATGCCGGTCCCGACCGGAAAGAACGAGGCTGGCGCAGAGGAAAAACACAACCCCAGCCCGGCCGAACCTCTGTCGGCATTTGTTTTTAAAGCGACCAGCGATCCCGGGATAGGCGATGTCTGTTTCTTCCGCGTCTGGTCGGGGACGGTCGTTCACGGAGATGACGTTTACAACGCATCAAAGCGGACCAGCGAAAGAATGGGACATCTTTTTGCTATGCGCGGCAAGAACCGCGAAGAGATTGAAAAGATATTCGCCGGCGATATTGCCTGTGTTGCAAAGTTAAAAAGCACGAACCTTAACGACTCTCTTGCCACTAAGACAAAATCGATAATGTTTGATCACATCAAATTTCCCGAACCAATGGTCTCATTGGCGGTGTTTCCAAAATCAAAGGCCGATTCCGACAAGATAGGCGGCGGTTTCTCTAAACTCATGTCGATCGACCCGACGTTCAAGATGCACATCGATCACGAGTTCAACGAGACGATCATTTCAGGAATAGGTGAGATCCATCTGGAGCTCATGCTTGAGCGTCTGAAAGAAAGATACGGTGTTGAGGTTGAAATTGGAAAGCCCAGGATCCCTTACCGCGAAACGGTCAAAAAGTCGGTCAAGGTTCAGGGAAAATATAAGAAACAATCCGGAGGAAGGGGACAGTACGGCGATTGCTGGATCGAGCTTAGCCCCGCTCCGGGAAAGGGATTTGAATTCACCAACTCCATATTCGGCGGTTCTATCCCAGGGAAATATGTCCCTGCCATTGAAAAGGGTGTGCGCGATACCATGCAAAAAGGGTCGCTCGCCGGATATCCGGTCGTAGATATAAAGGTAGATGTCTTTGACGGCAGTTATCACGATGTCGATTCGAGCGATATGGCTTTCCAGATAGCCGGCTCAATGGCATTTAAAATTGCCGAAGAACAGGCAAGCCCGGTACTTCTTGAGCCCATCATGACAGTTGAGGTCACCGCTCCGCAGAACTTCATGGGCGATATAACAAGCGATATCTCGAGCCGCAGGGGAAAAGTGGCCGGCATGGACAGCTTGGGCGATACGAGCATAATCAAGGCCCAGATACCTCTGGCCGAACTTTATAAATATTCCACAACGCTTCGTTCAATGACATCAGGCGCTGCTTCGCACACGATGAGCTTCAACCACTACGAACAGGTTCCGTCTCACATCTCACAAAAACTGGTCGATGAGGCCAGAAAGGCAAAGGAAGCGCCGGTCATTGAGAAGAAATGACCCGAACGTAAGCGAGGGTCATCCTGAGCCGCCCCGCAGGCGAAGGAACCCCCGCATATTGATATAGGAGATTCTTCGCCCGTCGTCCTTCGACAAGCTTGGGATGAGCGGATTCAGAATGACAGCGAAACTTAAAATTATCTCTGGCGGCCAGACAGGCGTTGACCGCGCAGCATTGGATGCGGCCATCGAGCTTGGTATTCCTTGCGGCGGATGGTGTCCAAAGGGCCGCAAGGCAGAAGATGGGCCTCTCGATCCAAAATATCCGTTAAAAGAGACCGACTGTAGTGATTATGCCGTCCGCACGGAATGGAATGTGCGCGATTCAGACGGCACGCTTATCGTTACGCGAGGAAAACCGACCGGTGGTACGGCATACACGATCGCAATGGCGCGAGTTCATAAAAAGCCGTGTTTGGTGATCGATCTGGATAAACTGTCGTCCCCACGAAAGTGGGGACCTCGTGAAGAGACTCTAGATCCCCGCTTGCGCGGGGATGACATAGTTAAATGGCTCACCGAGAACAACATCAGCAACCTCAACATCGCCGGCCCGCGCGAGAGCAACATGAGGGGCATATATAATGATGCGAAGGAATATTTTAAAAAATGGCTCTTCTCCCGATCGAGTGGGTGATTTGCGGGACAAGATGACGGGAATCAGCGATTAGACGTGAACCATCTGTTTATAAACTGAAGAAGAAAGTTGTTTTCAAGCGCGACAAGTAGTTATCCACGCACGCGCACCAGCCCTCCATTCGGGGGCCGGCGCGCCACCTGACGGACAACTTTTTACTTACCCAAGAATGTTATGAGCCTCTCAGCATAAATGCCATCAAATCACCCGCCCACTTTGGAGAAGAGCCAGAAAAATTATCAGGAGGCTGATTTTAGGCGCTGGATAGCCACGTCGCCCTTCGGGCTCCTCGCGATGACAGGCAATTGTTTTCGTCATAACGGGCTCCATTAAAATTATCGTTCTCGACCTCGTTCGAATAGTATCTCCCTACGGTGTAAATTTACATTCTCCCCATACGTAAAACTTCGATATTTTGTTTGTCTCTCCAACACCTATCACATCGGCAGACCACTTCGCGCGTACTTCTCCCTCGAGCAAATTTGAAATATTCCAATAATGATCCTTAACATTATATAGTCCATCATAGACATCAAGTTTTTCTTCAGGATTAATCTCTACATGCTCATACTGCTCGTCATAAAAGACAGTCATATATCCATCTTCACCCATTATTATATAGCCCATGAACGGAATATCTGGGAGAGGTCCTTTTCCCTTCATCTTAAAATATACAGATTTCAAACCAAGGTAGGCCTTACTGCCAGACATCGTAATGTCTGCACCACTGCTTGAAACATCTGCCATGTAGCTCATGTTCTGGGCCTTCTTTGATTCACCCAGGCCAATGGATGAAATTTGAGGAACGGCATCATCAGAAGATTTAGGTGATAAAAGAAAAGTTTTGTTCTCATTTTGCGGGCCTTCACTGCCGACAATATAGACGTGGCCATTTGAAGCGGTAATATCCTGCGGTATGAGAGATTTTGGCAGATTTATCGACTGATAAGATGATGGGAAATCACCATAATAGACAGTGTCGCCCGAGGCCAAATAATCATTATCTTTGTAGCGCAAAGAAGCGGAAGGGGCGCTTAGGCTCTTTAACAGATTAATTTCGCCGCTCTTCCTGTCATAGGAAAATAGGCCCAAATTGCCGGCGACCAAAACACCGCCGTTTTTCCACTCGCGAACAGTTCTCATGTCTGGGAGCTTCTGCGAATGATGACCGAATTTCAACATTGCGGCCGACAACCCAACAAGACTTATTGGTTTTGTAACAGACGTGGGGTAGAAAACTTTCTGCCATTCAGAGTTGCTAGCGTTCCCCTGCAAAAGATAGTCAACATTTCCTACTACATAGAAATAACCGTCTATTATAAAGATGTCTCTAAAGTCTTTTTTGACGTAATCAGAAAATGGCAGGTACGCCTCATCACTAAATATCAGCTCAGCATTCACCCCCTTGAAATGTGCAACACTCAAGTCGTCCCCGCTCAGCCAGAATTCATCAAGGCTTCCGGTTGCTGAGGTCCAGCGGGTTGGCGCCCATGTCTTGTGCGCAAGTTTTTCTCTCTGTATAAACTTCGCAGACGCCTTCTCTTCACCAAGATCATAGAGAGTTCCGTTAATGCCGGACGCCGAAACAAACTCCCCCTCTTTATAGACTCCGGTCAGACTATTTGGGAACGGAAGTTTCTCTTTTGCCCATTCGCTTCCAGACTTTAAGTAAAATGTTGAGTAGGTTCCCACGACTGCTAAATTATCTTTTGAAGCGCCCGAAATACCTAAAATTGTCGACTCAGGCGAAAAATTTTGACACACTTCAAACGATGTGTTGCCGCCGCACCAGAGCAGGCCGCCGCTTCCGCCAAGACGAACATCCTTTCCATCGCTCCAGACCGCTCTGAGGTCGGAATTATTTTTAAGGTCAACCTCTGTCCAATATCCACCCTCATTACTGCTGTGACCAAATATAGACCGAAAAATATTCATGGCACGCGTAACGCCGCTCTCTTTCTTATTTTGCTGCCAATAGGCAACATGGCCGTCATCACCAACCACCCAAACCCGTCCGCCATTTTCAGCAAATAGATCCCGCCACGTAACAGTTTGTGCGGCTGTTTTTTCAGAGTTCATAAATACCGACCAATAGGAAACCCAGCCAACCTTTTCCGATTTCCATTTCGAACCGTCAAAGTGAAAAATTTCGCCATCCCCGCCCGCAATCCATATGTCATCCTTTCCCGTTCCATGAACGGCAAAAATGGGCACTCCAAAAGACTTGCCGTCACCAATGCCGCTCGGCCCTATCTGCGCCCATTTACCAGCTGTAAGCAAAAAGAAGTGGCCTGATTTTGTGACTGCGGCAACACCCTCTTTTTCTATTCCAAAAAGGTCGGTAACGGTTCTGTCGTCATCTGAAACTTTAACACTGTTCATGGCAGGAATATCCCACGGCGAATTAATTGCAGACCAGTTACCGTTACCGTAGCGTTGAAAAATATTCCCGCCTTCACCTGCGGCCCATTGGTTATAGCCTTTTCCTGTGATGGCATAGAAATTCATTGTAGAAATGGATGGTTTAAAAGACTCCGTAGCATCTCCATCACAGGACGGGCCGCCCCCGCCGCCTCCCGAATCATTTATTATCTCACCAAGCGTCTTGTCTTTAGGCAAGTTTGGGAGACATTTAGCAGTATCCGGCCCTTTCAGACAATCGCATATCTCTTTTGTCTCTTCGTCAGCCGGAGGGTCGCACGGATCTAAGTTGTTTTCTGGGTCGCACGCGTCACCAATTCCGTCGCCATCGCTCTCTTTTTGATCGGGGTTATAAATGTCCGGGCAATTATCGACCTCATTTTTCTTGGTATCATTGTCTTTGTCTGGGTCACACAGATCACCAATGCCATCGTTATCTGAATCTTTTTGATCTGTGTTAAACCAGTCCGGGCAATTGTCAGCGCTATCAACAATGCCGTCTTTATCTTTGTCCGGCAGGATGATACAGATATTGTCTTTGCATGTAGCCGTCTTTCCAAATTTATTCTTACAACTTACAAGTTCAGTGATCGGTTTTCCATTTTCACAAATGACCTCATTGAGAATGGACGAGGCATCACAAGTATCCATTGATTTTCCGGGAACATATTTTTGATAGTCAGCTTCCGTATCCGTGCATGGCGGACACGTGTTTCCCGCGTACCACACGCAGGCGTCACAGCCGTCCGGAGTTCCATCGCTGTCTTCGTCGGCGCTGTCGTCAAATCCTTCGCAAATATCGCAAACATCGCCGGTCTTATCGCCATCCTGATCCGCTTGATCGTAGTTGGCAATGGACGGGCAGTTGTCATACGGTTCTTTTACTGCATCGCCGTCGATGTCACTGTCGCAGGCGTCTCCCATTTTATCACCATCAAGGTCAAGCTGGTTCGGATTTGCATCATAGGTACAGTTGTCAATGCAGTTATTGATCGAATCGCCATCGGTATCTTTAGAGGAACAATTCGTCGAAGCCTTAGCGCGTATGGGGATCGATAAGAAGGTTACGGCTAACAGGAAAAAAAACGTACACCTTAAAAAAGACTT
>PCWZ01000050.1:0-45917 GCA_002796305.1 Deltaproteobacteria bacterium CG11_big_fil_rev_8_21_14_0_20_49_13 | reverse complement strand
ACTATACGAAATCATAAAGAATTTAAAAGATGTTTCCGATAACTGACCACCGATAACCGATCACCAGACTTTATCAAATTGGTAAATTTATACCGGGGATGGGCGTTTTTTGACGGTTTTCCAAAACACGAATACATTTTGCCGTGAACGTTGTACAAAAAATTGCCTTGCCTCGCTGTCTAACTATCATGTAATGAAACCCAAATGGATATAATCTGCGGGATAAATTCTGTCTATGAGGCGATAAAGGCGGGAAAGAGGAAAGTCTATTCTCTTTACGTCGTTGAAGGCAAACAGAACCAGTCGATCATTGAGATCGCAGACCTTGCAAACAAGAAGGGCATCAAGACAAAACCTGTCCCAAAGGGAAAGATCGCGGACCTTACCCATGTCGAAACTAATCAGGGGATAGCCGCCGAGATCGAGTCATTTAAATATTTTGCCATCGAAGAACTTATAAATCTTATAAAAAGCAATAATGAGTCGGCCTTTATCATTATATTGGATCAGGTCCATGACCCCCACAACTTAGGGGCCATTATCAGGACAGCTCATCAAATTGGGGCACACGGTATAGTTATACCCAAGGACAATGCAGCCGATGTTTCGGCGACTACGACCAAGGTGGCTTCGGGTGCTGTGGAGTATCTTCCAATAGCTAAAGTAACAAATTTAAACTCAACCATTAAGTTGATGAAAGATAACGATATTTGGGTCGTTGGTGCGGAAGGGGAATCTCCTAAAACTATTTATGATTATGACTTCAAAACCCCAACGGCGATAGTCCTCGGGGGGGAGGGAAAGGGCCTAAGGCGCCTTGTAAAAGAGAGTTGCGATGACCTTTTGAGCATCCCTATGAAGGGTAAAATTGACTCATTTAATGTCTCGGTTGCTGGGGCCATTTTTATGGCCGAGGTTGTGCGGCAACGCTTAGGCAAGAATTGTGCCAAAAGGCCTTAAAAGTCCTTGACAACCATTCAGTTTTTCAATAACAATCCGCGAACTTTGCCATAGGTGTATGCGTGTACTTGTGAGCGAGCGACTTATTCATCCAGCGCGGGCGAAAGGGGTTTGGGAGGAATGATTGGGCGCCAGCCGGAGGCTGGCCCGCCTCTGGCGGAAGCGAGTCGTTCCCACCGTTTCTAATGCCGACGTAGCTCAGTTGGTAGAGCATCTGATTTGTAATCAGAGGGTCGGGGGTTCGAATCCCTTCGTCGGCTCAGAATTTGGAGAGGTACCCAAGTGGCCAAAGGGAGCAGACTGTAAATCTGCCGGCATCAGCCTTCGAAGGTTCGAGCCCTTCCCTCTCCACACCTTGCGGGAGTAGCTCAATGGTAGAGCTCCAGCCTTCCAAGCTGGTCACGTGGGTTCGATTCCCATCTCCCGCTCAAGGAAGGCCGACATAGCTCAGCCGGTAGAGCACCTCCATGGTAAGGAGGGGGTCAACGGTTCGATTCCGTTTGTCGGCTCAAAATGGAAGCAAGAAGCGGGATGCAAGGGGCAAGAGGCATGGAAAGAATATTTTTTATGGTTATCGCGCTGGTTTTTATTTCCGTGTCTTCATTTGCGGAAGATAGCCATGTCGCCACGCTCAAGATATCTCCTGATCTTGGAAAGACGCAGTGTGCGAGCCAGCCTGGCAAAGGCGTCACGTTGGTTTGGGGTAAGATATCTGATAAGCGCGTTAGTCCTGCGGTTGGAACTTTCAAGAAGGGAAAAGAAGAGTTCGATGTTCTATTGGCAGGTCCCGTAGATGTGGTGATAGGTGACGCGATAAAGACAGCGTTCAAGAACTGTGGATATACGATGGTTGATAAGAATGTGCCCGGTGCGGTGACAGTGAACGTCGACGTGAACCAGTTCTTTGCGGGTTCGGTTAAACGCTGGTTCACCGGTGAGACAGATGCAAAGGCATCTTTTTCTCTTCATCTGAGGAGCGAATTGTCGTCATACGATTACGATTTTGGAGCAACAAAATCGGACAAGGGGCTCCGGAAGAAGAACATTCAACGTTTGGAAGCGGTGCTGAGCGGTCTTTTAGAAGAGACCGTTCTGCAGATAGCGGAGTCGCCGACGTTGCAGAAGGAGATAGACAAGCTGGCAGGGCAACAACAATAAATAAGTGAAAAGGGAAAAGGGAAATTATGAGATCGATAATACAATTGGCGTGTGGTGAGTGCAAAAATCGCAACTATTCGACTACGAAGAATAAGACCCGTACGCCGGACAAGCTTATTCTCAAGAAATTTTGCCCCCACTGCAGAAAGCACACGGATCACAAGGAGACGAAGTAACGCGAGCGAACATCCGGCTCAGCCGGTGTGAGCGAGAGGGGTATGGGGGAAAGGAGCAGTAAGCGATGAATCCGGCTTTGCCGGTTCAGATCGTGTGGGTTTGGGGGGTACTCCCCCCATATAAATAGGGGAGTAGCTCAATTGGAAGAGCACCGGTCTCCAAAACCGGGGGTTGCAGGTTCGAGACCTGTCTCCCCTGCAAATTTTTTGCTGTAGGCGAAAAATTCGTTCGCCGCGAAGTTTGGCGGACAACAGGGATGGTTGAAAGGTAGTTCATAAAGTAGTGGAAAAGTTGTGAGGAGATATGGACAATAAAAAGATCGTGAACGGTGCATTCGTAGGTATCGGGGTCATCGTCTGGATATTCGTCAAGCAGATCGTTGACACCATCTGGGGAATTGTGAAGTTTCCCGTTCCTCAGGACTGGCCCTTTACCCCCGCGGATCTTTTCGGCACTATCGCGGCGGTAGCGGCTTTTGTAATGATCAAGAAGAACCAAAGAATCAACAGGTTCTCGAACGAGGTCCTTGCAGAGCTCTCAAAGGTCACATGGCCACCGAGGAAGGAGACCCTTCTTTCTACGGTTGTTGTCTCAGTTATGGTCGCCATCTGCGCTGTGATACTTTTCGGCTTTGATACACTTTGGGGCACTTTGGTTAAGATATTATATCAATAGAGGTCAATATGGCAAAGAACTGGTACGTAGTTCACACATATTCAGGCTACGAGCAGAAGGCGAAGCAGGCGCTGTTGGAAAAGATCAAGAGTGCGCGGGCCGAAGATCTGTTCGAGGAGATACTCATTCCTTCGGAAGACGTTGTCGAAGTGAAGAAGGGTTCAAAGAAGACGACCAAGCGCCAGTTCTTCCCGGGTTATATCCTAGTCAAGATGGATCTGAACGAAAAGACATGGCACATCGTCAAAGGAACACCGAAGATCACCGGTTTTGTGGGCGGTTCGCTTAATCCCCCCATGGTTCCGGAAGAAGAGGTGGCAAGGATCACTAAGCAGATAGAGGAAGGCACGTTAAAGCCCAAGCCAAAGGTCCAGTTCGAAAAGGGCGAGGATGTAAAGGTCGTAAACGGTCCTTTTGCCACGTTCTCAGGCACAGTTGATGAAGTGAACAGTGAAAAAGGAAAACTAAGGGTGATGGTCAGCATATTCGGCAGATCAACCCCCATTGAACTTGAATTTACGCAGGTAGAAAAGGTCTGATTTAGGCATGCTACGGTAGCACGTTAAAAGATCGTGCGCTTCTTACCGCGGAAGGCCGAAGGATAAAAGGTGAGGTTATGGCAAAAAAGATTACGGCACAGATAAAACTTCAGTGCCCGGCAGGATCGGCTAACCCAGCGCCCCCGGTAGGCCCGGCGCTCGGTCAGCACGGCGTGAACATAATGGAGTTTTGCAAACAGTTCAACGCCAGGACGCAGAGTCAGGCGGGAATGATCATCCCCGCTATTATCACTGTCTATCACGATAGAACCTTTTCGTTCATCTTGAAGACACCCCCCGCTTCAGTCCTTCTTAAGAAAGAGGCTCAAGTTGCTAAGGGGTCAGGCGTGCCCAACAAAGAAAAGGTTGGCAAGGTCACAAAGAAACAATGCGAAGAGATAGCAAAAATAAAGATGCCCGACCTTAACTGCACGAATCTTGAATCGGCAGTTCTGCAGATCATGGGTACGGCCCGCAGTATGGGATTGGAGGTTGTATAATATGTCATCAAAAAATTATGAAAAAAGCCTAAAACTGGTGGACGACCAGAAGAAATATTCCGTCGAAGAGGCGTTCGGCATTCTCGATCAGTTCGAGAAGGCAAAGCACGATGAAACGGTGGATGTCGCCATTCGTTTGGGTGTTGACCCGAAGCAGTCCGACCAGATGGTAAGGGGAGCTATTCCTCTTCCACACGGTCTTGGCAAAACGCTTAAAGTTGTCGTCTTTGCAAAGGGCGAAAAGGAAAAAGAGGCCCGCGATGCAGGCGCCGATGAAGTTGGTAGCGATGAGCTCGTAGCAAAGATTCAGGGCGGCTGGATGGATTTCGACAAGGCAATAGCCACGCCGGATATGATGGGCGTTGTCAGCAAAATTGGTAAGATATTAGGCCCCAGAGGTCTTATGCCAAACCCTAAGCTTGGAACCGTTACATTTGAAGTTGCAAAGGCGGTCAAGGAATCCAAGGCCGGCAGGGTGGAGTTCAAGGTCGAAAAGGCGGGCATTATCCATGCACCGATCGGCAAGCGCTCTTTTGGAGCAACCAAGCTCAGAGAGAACTTCATAGCTCTTTTTGAAGCCGTTTTGAAGGCGAAACCATCCTCATCAAAGGGTACTTATGTCAGAAGCATCGCCATTTCTGCCGTGACAAGCCCCAGCGTAAAGATAAACGTTGGCGCTTTGGCAAAGGTATAATAAGGAGGAGGAAGGATTTTGTTTTGAGGGGAGGCGGTCGTTCCCCCCTGATATGATGTTACTAGCGAGCGAGAATCTGGCTTTGCCAGTTCGAGTGAGAGGGGTTTGGGGGGAAACGCCGAGGGTTTCCGAGGCGGTCGTTCCCCCCATCTGAATAGGAGAATTTATGAATCGCACACAAAAACAAGAAACGGTCAAGACATTCACCGAAAAGGTGAAGAACGCCAAGGCCTTTATTCTGGCAGATTATTTGGGACTAACCGTCGCGCAGATGACCAGCCTCAGGCGCAAGCTTGACAAGGACAAATCATCGATGAGGGTGGTAAAGAACCGCCTTTTTAAGCGCGCATTGAAGGACCTGTCCATCGAAGGCCTCGATACGTTCCTTAAAGGGACCGTAGCGATGGTCTATTCGAACGATGATCCTATCCTTCCCGCAAAGGTACTTGCACATTTTGCGAAGGATAATGAAAAGCTTAAGATCAAAGCGGGCTTCATGGATAACAAGGTCATGACGGCAAAGATGTTGCACGAAATCGCATCGCTTCCGTCGCGTGAGATCTTGCTCGCAAAGCTCCTTGGCACTATGAACGCACCTGCAACGAACATCGTTGGGGTCATTGCAGCGGTTCCAAGACAGCTGGT
Organism: Deltaproteobacteria bacterium CG11_big_fil_rev_8_21_14_0_20_49_13; assembly: GCA_002796305.1. Lineage (NCBI taxonomy): Bacteria > Deltaproteobacteria > Deltaproteobacteria bacterium CG11_big_fil_rev_8_21_14_0_20_49_13. The sequence continues at coordinate 40,569 of PCWZ01000050.1, read as the reverse complement.
AACGGCATTGAACGCAATAAAAGAGAAAAAACAATAATTTCACTTAAATGGCCGCTCTACTAATAGAGTGGTCGCCCATTTAACCGTACCTTGGTGACTTGCCCCGATCGAACGGAGTGAGTCGAGGGGTTCGGAGGTATCTGGGGTGGAAAGCAGGAGGATAATATGTCAGTATCAAGAGAACAGATAGTCGAGGCGCTCAAAGGGATGACCCTTTTGGAGGTCTCGGAACTCGTGAAGGAACTCGAAACGACCTTCGGCGTGTCGGCAGCGGCACCGGTAGCAATGGCAGTAGCCCCAGGCGCGGCAGGCGCAGCAGTAGAGGAAAAAACAGAGTTCTCGGTTGTGCTAACAGACGCAGGCGCTAACAAGATCAATGTCATTAAAGAACTCCGCGTTGTGGTAAGCGGACTCGGCCTCAAGGAGGCAAAAGACCTGGTCGAAGGCGCGCCCAAGACGATCAAAGAAGCGGCATCCAAGGATGAAGCTGCAAAGATCAAGGCCGCTCTCGAAAAAGCAGGTGCAAAGATCGAGATCAAGTAAAGAGATTATGGCAGATGTCGGATGTCAGAGGTCAGAATTCAGACCCCTGACGTCCGGCGCCTGACCTTCGTGTTGTGTGTTTTTATAATTAAGTTTACCAGTAAACATTAATGGGTAACGAAATGATCAAAACTACGCCGCGCCGTATTAGAAGGGATTTTTCCCGTATAAAGAAGATTACAGACATCCCCAACCTGATCGAATTGCAGAAGGCCTCCTTCCGGCAGTTCATTCAAGCTGAGGTTGCCGCAAACGACAAGACCGACACCGGTCTTCAAGGGGTCTTCAAGAGCTCTTTTCCGATAAAGGACTTCAATCAGACCTCGTCCCTTGAGTTCGTCAGCTACGCGCTGGACGAGCCGAAATACGACGTGATAGAGTGCCGTAGCCGCGGCATGACATACGCTGCCCCGATGAGGCTCGTGGTACGCCTCATCATCTGGGACAGTAACGAACAGACAGGCGTTCAGTCGATACGCGATGTCAAGGAGCAGGAGGTATATTTCGGAGAGATACCCCTGATGACCGAGAACGGCACGTTCATTATTAATGGTACGGAGCGCGTTATCGTCAGCCAGCTTCACCGTTCACCCGGTATATTCTTTGAACACGATAAAGGAAAGACGCATGCCTCCGGCAAGCTCCTTTATTCCGCAAGGGTGATACCTTATCGCGGTTCGTGGCTCGATTTTGAGTTCGACGCAAAGGATATACTCTATGTCAGGATAGACAGGCGCAGAAAACTACCGGTCACTATCCTTTTAAGAGCCCTTGGATATTCCGTTGAGGACCTCCTTAATTACTTCTATGAGAGCGAAAAGATCTCTTGGGAAGGAAAGAAGATATGGAAGAATTTCGTCCCTGAGCTTCTTCTTTTCCAGAAGGCTGGCGCTGATATAAAGGATCCCTCAAATGGAGAGACGCTGGTCAAGAAGGGTAGGAAGTTCACCCGTGTCGCCATCGAAAAACTTAAAAAGGCAAAGCTTGTTGAAGTCCCGGTAGAGCTTGAGGACCTGGTGGGCCGAGTTTCAGCGCACGATGTAGTAGATCCCGCAACAGGCGAGATCATACTTGCGGTGAACGAGCCTTTAACATCCGACAAGTTCGAAAAGATCAAGAATGCCAAGGCCTCTAATATCGATCTTCTTTATATAGATGAGCTCAATATCGGCGGTTATCTAAGGAATACTCTCTTAATAGATAAGGTGACAAGCCCCGAAGAGGCGATCATAGAGGTCTACAAACGTCTCCGTCCGGGCGATCCCGTTACGATCGAGACCGGCACAAGGTTCTTTGAGAACCTCTTTTTTAACCCTGAACTTTATGATCTTTCAAAGGTAGGCCGTCTCAAGATCAACTACAAGTTCGGGTTCGACGTCCCCCTTGAAATGGGAACTCTTCGTAAAGAAGATATCTTTGCGGTCGTTCGCTACCTTCTTGACCTTAAGGACGGTTCCGGCGAAGTGGATGACATCGATCATTTAGGCAACAGGCGTGTTCGCCCGGTAGGCGAGCTTCTTGAGAACCAGTTCAGGGTGGGCCTAGCCAGGATGGAACGTTCCATTCGTGAAAGAATGAGTTTGCAGGAAGTTGATACGCTCATGCCTCACGATCTTGTTAACGCAAAGCCGGTCATGGCGGTGGTCAAAGAATTCTTCAGCTCAAGTCAGCTGTCTCAGTTCATGGACCAGACGAACCCTCTCTCCGAGATAACCCACAAGAGAAGGCTCTCCGCTCTCGGACCCGGCGGCCTCACAAGAGACAGAGCCGGCTTCGAAGTACGCGATGTCCACTTCACGCACTACGGACGTATATGTCCTATTGAAACGCCTGAAGGTCCGAATATCGGTCTAATTGCCAGCTTATCTTCACATGCCAGGGTGAACGATTTCGGTTTTATTGAGACGCCTTATAGAAAGGTCGTTAACGGCCGCGTGGCCGATGAGGTCGTTTACTGCTCAGCACTTGAAGAAGAGAAATATATCATCGCACAGGCGAATGCGACGCTCAGCTCAAAGGGCGAGTTTACCACCGAACCTGTACAGTGCAGGAAGAGAGGCGAATACATTCTGGCCAAGGCTGAAGAGGTCCAGTTAATGGATGTCTCTCCCAATCAGCTGGTCTCCATTGCCGCATCTCTCGTTCCGTTTCTTGAGAACGATGACGCCAACAGGGCCCTCATGGGTTCCAACATGGAACGCCAAGCGGTCCCTCTGTTACGTTCAACAGCCCCTCTTATCGGCACAAAGATAGAAGCTATCGTTGCGCGTGACTCGGGCGTTACGGCGATTGCAAAGAGCGACGGTACCATTTTATCGGTCGATGCCGAGAAGATAGTTGTGAAACCGGACAAGGCAAGGGCTTCAGATTCCAAGAAAAAAAAGAAGGGCCCAGAAATTGATGTTTACCAGCTCACAAAATATCAGAGAAGCAATCAGAACACCTGCATCAACCAGATCCCTATAGTTCATCCGGGTGAAAAAGTGAAGGCCGGTGATATCCTGGCTGACGGTTCGGCAACGGACATCGGAGAGCTTGCTCTGGGCCAGAACATGTTGGTAGCGTTCATGCCTTGGGGCGGATATAACTTCGAAGACTCGATGCTGATCTCAGAACGCGTCGTGAAAGATGACAGCTTTACATCCATCCACATAGAAGAGTTCGAGTGCGTTGCTCGAGATACAAAGCTTGGCAAAGAAGATATCACACGTGATATCCCTAACGTTGCCGAAGAAGCGCTGGCGCACCTCGACGAAGGCGGTATCATCCGCATCGGCGCAGAGGTCAACCCCAGCGATGTCCTTGTAGGCAAGATCACACCAAAGGGCGAGACGCAGCTCTCTCCTGAAGAAAAGCTCCTTCGCGCCATATTCGGCGAAAAAGCGGGAGATGTTAAAGACTCATCCCTTCGCGTTCCTCCCGGAATAGCCGGCATCGTCATTGGTGCACAGACCTTCTCTAGAGAAGGGATAGATCTTGAGAACGACGCCGAACCTCAGGATGAAGAGACAGCAAAACTAAGAAAAGACCTCGAAGCAGAACTTAAGGTCATTAGAGATACGGCATCCAAAAGAATGAGAACGCTTCTCCTTGGCAAGACGTCATCTTCAAAGGTGGCGACCGAGGACGAAGAGACGGTACTTCTCGCATCAGGTAAAAAGATCACCGAAAGCGTACTGGAGAAGATTCCGATGTCAAGGTGGGGCGAAATATCGGTCTCCGGCGGTGAAGATGTGGAAGAGGAGGTAGCCGAAATATTAGAAGGTCTTGAAGAGCAGGAAGACCTTGTCAAGATGATGTACGATCAGAAGATCACGAAGCTCAAGAAGGGCGATGAACTCCCTCCCGGCGTGATCAAGATCGTTAAGATATTCATTGCGATCAAACGTAAACTCCAGGTCGGCGACAAGATGGCCGGCCGCCACGGTAACAAGGGTGTTATCTCAAGGATACTCCCCGAAGAAGATATGCCGTACATGGCCGACGGAAGGCCTGTGGATATCGTTTTGAACCCCTTAGGTGTTCCTTCCCGTATGAACGTCGGACAGATCCTGGAGTGTCATTTGGGATGGGCTGCCCGCGGTCTCGGAGAGCAGATCGAAAAGGTCCTTCACACAAAATTCGATAAAGAGACCCTCGTTAAGGCGATCAAGAAGGTCTATAAGTCCGATACGATGGATGAATTCCTTGAAAAGGCCACAGAGGCCCAAGTTAAGGACCTCGCAAGGTCGCTTCGTCAAGGCATCTTTATGGATTGTCCGGTCTTTGACGGCGCACGCGAATCCGAGATCAAGGAATGTCTTAAGCTGGCCGACCTCCCTGAGGACGGTCAGACCACTCTCTTTGACGGCAAGACCGGCGATCCTTTCAGCCAGCCGGTCACGGTAGGCATCATGTATATGATGAAGCTCCACCACCTGGTCGAAGACAAGATCCACGCAAGGTCCATAGGACCATATTCGCTGGTCACCCAGCAGCCGCTCGGCGGTAAAGCGCAGTTTGGCGGACAGAGACTCGGAGAAATGGAAGTCTGGGCGATGGAAGCGTATGGCGCCTCGAACGCGTTGCAGGAGTTCCTCACGGTCAAGTCTGATGATGTGGTCGGCAGAACTCGTATGTACGAAGCCATCGTTAAGGGCGATCTGACCCTGGAGGCAGGCCTCCCGGAGTCGTTCAACGTTCTAATAAAGGAACTCCAGGCGCTTTGTCTGGATGCCGAACTAATAGAGACCAAATGAGTGATGAGTGATGGGTAATGGGTAATGGGCTTTGATGCTCATAACTCATAACTCATAACTCATAACTAACATCAATATGCCAGACATCTACAGCTTTTTTGAAAAACCGAAGGATCCTCTCTCTTACTCGGGAGTGAAGATAAAACTTGCCTCCCCGGAAAGGATAAAAGAATGGTCGCACGGCGAAGTTAAAAAGCCGGAGACCATCAACTACCGCACATTCAAGCCCGAGCGCGACGGTCTTTTCTGCGCTAAGATATTCGGGCCTGTCAAGGACTATGAATGTAACTGCGGTAAGTACAAGAGGATGAAACACCGAGGTATTGTTTGCGAAAAGTGCGGTGTCGAGGTCATCCAGTCAAAGGTGCGGCGCGAAAGGATGGGGCATATCACGCTTGCTTCACCTGTTGCCCATATTTGGTTTCTAAAGAGCCTGCCAAGCCGTCTCGGCCTGATGCTCGATGTCACTCTTAAGGCTCTCGAAAGAGTTCTTTATTGTGAGGCTTATACGGTGGTCGATCCCACGACGACAGATCTTGCAGAGGGAGAAATCCTTACCGAAAATGAATATCAGAAGGCCATCGAAAAGTACGGTCCGGTCTTCAAGGTCGGCACAGGCGGAGAGGTTATCCGCGACATTCTAAAGAAGGTAGATCTTGACGAGCTTGCAAAACGTTTACGAAAAGACCTTGCAAAGACCGAATCAGAAGCAACTCGCAAGAAACTTTCAAGAAGGTTGAAACTTGCCGAGAACTTTAAGAACGCAGGAAATCGTCCCGAATGGATGATGCTCGAAGTGGTTCCCGTTCTTCCGCCCGATCTAAGGCCTTTGGTGCCGCTCGATGGCGGAAGATTCGCAACATCCGATCTGAACGACCTCTACAGGCGCGTAATCAACAGAAATAACCGTTTGCGCCGCTTATTGGACCTGAACGCTCCGGAGATCATCATCAGGAACGAAAAGAGAATGCTCCAGGAATCCGTGGACGCTCTATTTGATAACGGCCGCCGCGCAAGGCCTTTTACAGGACCTTCGCGCAGGGCCCTTCGTTCGCTTTCAGACATGCTCAAGGGTAAACAGGGTCGTTTCCGTCAGAATCTCCTCGGAAAACGCGTCGACTACTCCGGCCGTTCTGTCATAGTCGTCGGTCCTGAGCTTCGTTTGCATCAGTGCGGTCTTCCGAAGAAGATGGCGCTCGAGCTTTTCAAGCCGTTCATCTATCACAAATTAGAACTTAAAGGACTCGTTTCTACCATCAAGAGCGCGAGGCGCATGGTGGAGAAAGAGACACCTGAGGTCTGGGATGCGTTGGAAGAGGTCATTAAAGAGCATCCAGTGATGCTTAACCGCGCTCCCACGCTCCATAGGCTAGGTCTCCAGGCGTTCGAGCCGGTACTTATCGAAGGCAAGGCCATTCAGCTCCATCCGCTCGTTTGTACGGCGTTCAACGCCGACTTCGACGGTGATCAGATGGCTGTTCACGTTCCGCTCTCGACCGAATCTCAGATCGAAGCCCGTGTGCTCATGATGTCCACGAACAACATTTTATCCCCTGCCAACGGCAGACCTATCATCGGTCCCACGCAGGATATGGTGCTTGGTCTCTACTGGATGACCCGCGAACGTCCTTCCGTAAAGGGCGAGGGGAGGATCTTTTCATCCCCTGCGGAACTTTCTATCGCCTACGATGAGGGAGAGGTCGACCTTCAGGCAAAGGTAAAGGTGAGGCTCCAGGGACGTATCCGTGAGACAACGGTCGGACGCGTTCTATTATATGATATAGTCCCCAAGGTCATCGACTTTGAAGAACACGTGAATAAGGTCATGGACAAGAAGGCGATCGCAAGCCTTATCGATCAATGTTACCGCCTCTGCGGTGACAAAGAGACGGTACTTCTTGCGGATCATATCCGTTCCTACGGCTACAAGTTCGCAACGATCTCCGGTATCTCCATCTGCATCGATGACATGAAGATCCCCACAAGGAAACAGGAGTTGATCGATGGTGCGAACGCCGAGATAGGCGAGGTTGAAGATCAGTATGTGAACGGTCTCATCACCTCAGGCGAAAAATATAATAAGGTGGTCGATATATGGGCAGGAACCACGGATCAGGTAGCCGCGGAAATGATGAGGGAGATCAAAGCCGGTCGTACTGCTAATGAACCGGCGGGCTTCAACCCGATATTCGTCATGGCCGATTCCGGCGCCAGAGGCTCGGCTCAGCAGATAAGACAGCTGGCCGGCATGCGCGGATTGATGGCGAAACCATCAGGCGAGATCATCGAGACGCCGATCACCGCCAATTTCCGTGAAGGCCTCAACGTACTCCAATACTTCATTTCTACCCACGGAGCCCGTAAAGGTTTGGCCGATACAGCTTTAAAGACAGCTAACTCAGGTTACCTCACGCGCCGTCTTGTCGATGTCGTTCAGGATTGCACGGTGACAGATGAAGATTGCGGAACACTTGACGGCATCATCATGGAGCCGCTAGTTGAAGGTGGCGAAGTGATAGAACCGCTTAGCGACAGGATCTTGGGCCGTGTTTCATTAAAGGATATCTTGGATCCGATCACAGGTGAGATCATCGTTCCGGCAGGTGCGGAACTTGATGAAGAGAACGTGGCAAAGATCGAAGAGGCGGGTATTGAAAAGGTCGTGATCCGTTCTGCCATGACGTGTCAGTGCAAGGTCGGTATCTGCGCAAAATGCTACGGGCGCGACCTTGCAAGAGGCCGCGTGGTTTCCCTCGGCGAAGCGGTTGGTGTCATCGCCGCACAATCGATAGGCGAACCTGGTACGCAGCTGACGATGAGAACGTTCCATATCGGCGGCACCGCATCCAGAAGGGCAGAGCAGTCAGCCCTCGAAGTTCGTCACGACGGCTTTCTGAAATTTCACAATGTCCACACGGTCGTTAACAGAGAAAAGAAGCTTGTCGTCATGAACAGAAACGGCGAAGCGAGCATAATCGATGAGAACGGTCGTGAACGCGAAAAATATAAATTGATCTACGGGGCAGTGCTTCTTGCCAATGAAGGCGATAAGGTCAAGGCCGGATCATTGATCGCCGAGTGGGATCCTTACACGATGCCTATTCTGACCGAAGTCACCGGCGTTATCAAATTCGGAGATATCGTCGAAGGTCTCTCGATGTCGGAACAAGTCGATGAGGTCACGGGTCTTGCGCAGAAGGTCATCTCTATTTCAAAGGATCCGAACACTCGGCCGCGTATCTCCATCAAGGACACCGATGGCAAGACACTGAAGATACCCGGGAGCGAACGCGATGCAAGATATCTCCTGCCCGTCGGCGCGCATATCGTTGTTGGTGAAGGCAATGCGATGCAGGCTGGTGATATTATCGCAAAGATTCCCCGCGAAACTACGAAGACCAAAGATATCACCGGCGGCCTTCCGCGTGTTGCCGAACTTTTCGAAGCAAGAAAACCGAAAGAGTTCGCCATTATTACTGAGATCGACGGCGTTGTCTCCTTCGGGAAAGATTCAAAAGGTAAACGTAAGATCATTGTCACTCCTCCTGTAGGAGGCGCCATGGAATATCTGATCCCCCGCGGAAAACATATTACAGCGCACGAAGGAGATATTGTGAAGTCCGGCGAAGCTTTGATGGACGGCTCTTCTAATCCGCATGACATATTAAAGGTCAAAGGTGAGAAGGCTCTTGCAAGTTATCTTGTCGATGAAGTGCAGGAAGTTTACAGATTGCAAGGTGTTCGCATCAATGACAAACATATCGAGGTCATCGTAAGAAGAATGCTCAGAAATGTCCGCATCATAGATGCCGGTGACACTCTGTTCCTCGTTGATGAGCAGGTCGACAAGTCATCGTTCGACGAAGCCAATGAGGCTATTAAGAAAAAAGGTGGAAAGCCGGCCGTTGCGGAAACTATCCTTTTAGGTATCACGAAGGCGGCTCTTTCGACCGATAGTTTCATCTCCGCGGCAAGCTTCCAGGAGACAACAAAGGTCCTCACCGAGGCGGCTTCGGTAGGAAGAGTTGACTATCTGCGCGGATTAAAAGAGAACGTTATCATGGGTCGTCCGATACCTGCAGGCACGGGGCTTAGGAGATATCGCGATGTTAAGATAGAGGCGGAAGAGGTTGAAAATAAAGAAGGTTTAGCCTCCGAACAGGTCATAGTCACCGAGGAACAGGTAGAGGCCAGGACATAAATAATAATCGTGAGTAAAGTCCTTGACAATACAAAGGGTTTTTGTTACGAGTCCGCACCTTTTAAGAAGGTGAACAGTGAACAGTGAACAGTGAACAGTGAACAGTGAACAGTGAACAGTGAACAGTGAACAGTGAACAGTTTACTAGTAACTATTAACTGCAGTTAATATGCCAACGATAAATCAGTTAGTGAGTTCTGGAAGGACGAAGGTCAGATGGCGCAACGCCGCGCCGGCACTTCAAACATGCCCGCAGAAGCGCGGAGTTTGCGTAAGGGTTTATACAACAACGCCTAAAAAGCCTAACTCGGCTTTGAGAAAAGTTGCGCGTATCAGACTCACCAATGGACTTGAAGTGACAGGATATATCCCCGGTGAAGGTCACAATCTGCAGGAGCATTCAGTTGTTCTTGTAAGAGGCGGCCGTGTGAAGGATCTTCCGGGTGTGAGATATCATATTGTAAGAGGAACGTTGGATACAATGGGAGTAGAAAAAAGAAAACAGAGCCGCTCTAAATACGGAGCCAAAAGGCCCAAATAGTTAACAGTTAACTAGTTAACAGTTCACTGTTAACTGTTAACTAATAACTGTTCACTACAGTTAATATGCCAAGAAGAAAAAGAGGTTCGTTAAAGAGAGAGGTGATTCCCGATCCGAAGTTCGGAGACAAGCTTATCTCCGCGCTGATCAACAAGATCATGTGGAATGGAAAGAAATCCACCGCGGAAAAGATCACGTATGGCGCATTTGATATCATTCAGGAGTTGAAGAAGGACGATCCTGTCAAGATATTCAAGCAGGCTTTGGAGAACATAAAGCCTTATGTTGAAGTTCGTTCCAGAAGAGTAGGCGGAGCCAACTATCAGGTTCCTACCGAAGTCCGCACCGACAGGAAACAGAGTTTGGGACTCCGCTGGCTTTTAGAGGCGGCCCGTAACAGAAGCGAGAAGACGATGGAAAAACGCCTCGCCGGCGAGATTTCTGAAGCATTTGAGAGCAAGGGTGCGGCGTGCAAGAAGCGCGAAGAAGTACATAAGATGGCTGAGGCCAACAAGGCTTTTGCGCACTTCAAGTTCTAAATTCAGTGTTTTCTAGTGCTTCCCCGAAGGTTTAACGCCCTTTCGGGGGGTGAATAGAAGATACCCGGTTTCCGCGGCAAGCGCGGCCGGTAAAATTAGCGGGCGTTCTAATTAAAAGAGGTACCAAAGGCTCGGTTGGCCTGGTTGCCAATTGAGCCTTTTTTTATGTATGGACACTAAAGAAAAAGAAAAACTGCAAAAGATGCGTAATATCGGCATCATGGCCCATATTGACGCGGGTAAGACCACCGTGTCCGAGCGCATACTTTTTTATACCGGTAAGACCTACAAAATAGGTGAGGTCCACAATGGCGCCGCCGTTATGGATTGGATGGAACAGGAGCAGGAGCGCGGCATCACGATAACTTCAGCCGCGACCACATGCGAGTGGGACGGGCATCAGATCAATATCATAGACACCCCAGGCCACGTCGATTTCACGATCGAGGTCGAGAGGTCTTTGCGCGTATTAGACGGTGCGGTCGGTGTTTTCTGCGCAGTGGGCGGAGTTGAACCCCAATCAGAAACAGTCTGGCGCCAGGCCACAAAGTATCATGTTCCAAGGATAGCCTTCATTAATAAGATGGACAGAACGGGAGCTGATTTTAGGCGTGTGGTCAAGATGATGCGCGAACGCCTGCACACACATCCGGTCTGTTTCCAACTGCCGATCGGTGCCGGTGATAATTTTGACGGGGTTGTGGATGTCATAAAGGGAAAGGCCATCTATTATAAGGAATCGGATAGCGGAGCGACCGTAACCGAAAAAGAGATGCCAGCGGAACTGATAGATGAAGTGGCAGAACTCCGGGAGATGCTTATTGAAGCGGTGGTTGAATCAGATGAAGAGCTCCTTCATAAATATCTTGAAGGTCAGTCATTGACAGAAGACGAGATCCTTAAGTGCGCACGCGAGTCCACTCTTACAATGAGGGTTACTCCTGTATTTTGCGGAGCCGCCTTTAAGAACAAGGGCGTTCAGCAGTTGCTCGATGCCGTGGTCAATCTTCTCCCTTCACCCCTCGACAGGCCTCCGGTCGAAGGTTATCATGAAGATGATAAGGAAAAGAAAATAATACGTAACGCCACAGAAACTGAACCGCTGTCAGCTATTGCATTCAAGATAGCTACAGACCCTTACGTCGGTCAGCTTACATATATAAGGGTCTATTCGGGCAAGTTGGAATCAGGTAGCTCTGTTTACAATCCGATAAAGAGAAAGAACGAACGTATCGGGCGTCTTGTCAGGATGCACGCAAATAAAAGGGAAGAGGTAAAATCTGTCACAACAGGTGATATTGCCGCCGCGGTCGGTCTTAAATTCACGACAACTGGTGAAACCCTTTGCGATGTCGGAGCGCCTATTGTCCTCGAATCTATGGAATTTCCGGACCCGGTCATAGCCGTTGCGGTTGAGCCAAAGACAAAGGCCGACCAGGGAAAACTTGATATTGCCCTTCAAAAATTAGCCCTTGAAGATCCCTCATTCAGGGTAAAGGTCGATTCCGATACCGGCCAGACGATCATTTCCGGTATGGGCGAGCTTCACTTGGAGATCATTGTTGACCGCATGAAGCGTGAATTTAGCGTTGATGCTAACGTTGGCGCGCCTCAGGTCGCTTATAGGGAGACCGTCACAAGAGAGGCAGAGGCAGAAGGCAAATATATCCGTCAGACGGGCGGCAGGGGTCAATACGGCCATGTTTGGCTTAAGGTTGCTCCGGCAGAACGCGGCAAAGGCTTTGAATTTGTTGATGAAGTTAAGGGTGGACGAGTTCCCAGAGAGTTCATTACCGCAGCCCGAAAGGGTCTCGAAGAGGCGCTTTCGGCAGGCGTTATGGCATCGTATCCGGTGGTGGATGTTAAGGTCACAGTGTTTGACGGTAGCTACCATGAGGTAGATTCCAACGAAATGGCCTTTAAAATAGCGGCATCTATGGGTTTTAAGGATGCCTGCGCCAAGGCCGGTCCGACCATTTTGGAGCCTATCATGAGCATGGAAGTGGTCACACCGGACGATTTTTTGGGTCCCGTTTCGGGCGATCTCAATGCCAGAAGAGGCAAGATTATGCGCTCAGAGATCAGGTCCGGAAGTCATATAGTTGTTGCGCAAGTACCTCTTGCAAAAATGTTTGGATATGCTACATCCTTGCGCTCCGTGACACAGGGTCGGGCGACCTACTCGATGCAATTTTCGCACTACGAGCAGGTACCCAAAAATGTATTGGAAGAGCTGACTAAAAAATAACTTGGGAGGAACTATGGCAAAGGAAAAATTTGTAAGAACAAAACCGCATGTCAACGTAGGAACCATCGGTCATATCGACCATGGCAAGACAACTCTCACCGCTGCGATAACAAAAGTGTGCGCCGATAACGGCCTTGCCACTTTTATTCCGTACGATGAAGTTGCAAAAGCATCAGAGTCTCAAGGCCGTCGTGACGATTCTAAGATTCTCACGATCGCAACATCGCACGTTGAGTATCAGAGTGCGAACCGCCACTATGCTCACGTCGATTGTCCCGGCCACGCCGACTACATCAAGAACATGATCACCGGCGCGGCCCAGATGGACGGCGCGGTTCTTGTCGTCAGCGCGGCGGACGGTCCGATGCCTCAGACCCGCGAACATATCCTGCTCGCGCGTCAGGTCGGTGTTCCTTACATCGTTGTCTATCTCAACAAGGTTGATGTGGTCGACGATCCGGAACTCTTAGAGCTTGTAGAATTAGAGGTCAGAGATCTTCTTTCGAAATACGATTTCCCAGGCGACAAGACCCCGATCATCAGAGGCAGCGCACTAAAGGCGATGCAGGGTGACAAGGGCGATACAGGTGCAGGTTCCATCATGAAGCTTCTCGAAGCACTTGATACGTATATCCCCACACCTCAGCGTCCAAAGGACAAGCCGTTCCTGATGCCGATCGAAGATGTGTTCAGCATCTCCGGGCGCGGAACAGTTGTCACCGGACGTATTGAGAGAGGTCTTGTGAAGGTCGGCGAAGAAGTGGAGCTCATCGGCATCAAGCCTACGGCGAAGACCATTGTTACCGGCGTTGAGATGTTCAGAAAATTACTTGATCAGGGTGAAGCGGGCGATAACGTAGGACTCCTCCTCCGCGGAACCAAAAAGGAAGATGTTGAGCGCGGCCAGGTAGTTGCAAAGCCGGGTTCGATCACTCCTCACAAGAAGTTCAATGCAGAGGTTTACGTTCTAACAAAGGAAGAAGGCGGTCGTCACACACCGTTCTTTAAGGGTTACAGGCCCCAGTTCTATTTCAGAACGACAGATGTTACCGGCGTTGTTACGTTACAGCCGGGCGTTGAAATGGTCATGCCTGGCGATAACACCAAAATGAGCATCGAACTCATCACTCCGATCGCCATGGAAAAAGAGCTCCGCTTCGCTATTAGAGAAGGCGGACACACGGTAGGGGCGGGCGTTGTTACGGAGGTTGTTGAATAATGGCCGAACACGATAAAAATCAGCGCATAAGGATCAGGCTCAAGGGCTTTGACTCAAGGCTCTTAGACCAATCCACAAAAGAGATAGTCGAAACAGCCAAGAGGACAGGTGCGATGGTGGCTGGTCCGGTGCCGCTTCCGACGGACATCGAGCGTTACACTGTGCTATGTTCCCCGCACGTTGACAAAAAGTCCCGCGAACAGTTTGAGATCAGGACTCACAAAAGGCTGATCGATATCCTGGAACCGACGCAACAGACGGTTGATGCGTTGATGAAGCTGGATTTGGCCAGCGGCGTGGAAGTCGAGATTAAGATGTTGTAAAGGCGGTTGGTAGGTTAGAAAGTTAGTAGGTTGGAAGGTTGAATCCTTTGAACCTAAGGACCTGTAGACCTATAAACCTGATAATAAATATGCTAGGCTTATTAGGAAAAAAATTGGGAATGACACAGATATTCGGTGAGAACGGAGAACCCGTTTCGGTCACCGTTGTTGAAGCCGGTCCTTGCACTATCGTAAGAAGGAAGTCCAAGGCGACCGACGGTTACGATGCCATCTGTGTAGGTTTTGAACCCGTCATCAAGGAAAAGCGCGTCAACAAGCCCATGACAGGGGTCTTCAAGAAGGCAGGTACCAAGTCTTTCAGGTATATGAAAGAGTTCAAGCCCGCCAAGTCGGAAGGTCTTGATGTCGGCAAGGAGATCGATGTCACGCTTTTTAAAAAGGGCGACATAATCGATGTTATCGGTGTCACAAAGGGCAAAGGCTTCCAGGGCGTCATAAAACGCTGGCACATGAAGGGTGGTCCGTCGGGCCATGGAAGCAAGTTTCACAGGACTGCCGGTTCTGTTGGTATGCGTACCTGGCCCGGAAGAGTTCTGGCTGGAACCCACATGTCCGGACAGCTGGGTAATACCTCGCGCACCGTAAAGAACCTTAAGGTCTTTGACATCGACAAAGAGAGAAACCTTATGTTTGTTGATGGATCTATACCGGGTGCAAAGAACGGATTGGTCGTTATAAACAATAAATCTCTATAAAGAACGAAGGAACATTTTATGACCGTTACAGCAGTATACGACATTAACAAGGAGAAGGTTGGAGAGATCGAACTCCCCGACGCCGTATTTAACGTTGAAGTTAATAAGGCCATCCTTCATCAGGCGGTTACGATCGCGCTCAATAACAAGAGACAGGGTACCGTTAAGACTAAAACGCGCTCCGAGATAAGGGGCGGCGGAAAGAAGCCGTACAAACAAAAAGGGACCGGCCGCGCACGTCACGGTTCGATAAGAAGCCCTATCTTTGTGGGTGGCGGAGTCACATTCGGTCCTCTTCCAAGGGATTGGCATATTGAGATGCCCAAGAAGCAGAAGAAGGTTGCCTTGAGAATGGCTCTCTCTCTTAAGAACAAGGAAGGGGCGTTGTTTGTCGTCTCCGATTTTGTTTCCAAGGATGGAAAGACCTCAAAGATGGCAAAGACACTTTCAAAGTGGGAGATGAAGAGCGGTGTTTTCGTTGCTGACAACGCGGACGATAAGACCCAAAGGTCGGTCAGGAACATTCCTTATATGAAGGTCATTCGCGATAAGGACCTGAGCATTCTCGATCTGTTCAAGTACGAAAATTTGATATTAACAAAGGATTCTATTGGCAATATCGCCAATAGGCTTAGTGTCTAATGTGGTTCTTATAAACACTTAAACGCTTAAGCACTTAAAAACTTATTTTATGGATGTATACTACGTTATAAAAGAACCGCTGATCACCGAAAAGGTGACTCAAGGCAAGGCCGAAGTGAATAAATATTATTTCTCGGTCGATCCTCAGGCCACCAAGGATGATGTGAAGA
This sequence comes from Deltaproteobacteria bacterium CG11_big_fil_rev_8_21_14_0_20_49_13, assembly GCA_002796305.1. Lineage (NCBI taxonomy): Bacteria > Deltaproteobacteria > Deltaproteobacteria bacterium CG11_big_fil_rev_8_21_14_0_20_49_13. The sequence goes on along the minus strand of PCWZ01000050.1, from coordinate 25,189 downwards.
AAGCGGTCGAGAAAATTTTTAAGGTCAATGTGACCGGTGTAAGGACCATAACGGTTCATGGAAAGGCGAGAGTCAATCCACGTTCTAGGCGTCCCATACCTGCGCAAAAATGGAAAAAGGCGATTGTTACTTTGAAGAAAGGTAACAAGATAGAATTATTTGAGGGTGTATGAAGACTTATAACGCAACATCACCAGGAAGAAGGTTCCAAACAGGCCACGACTTTTCTGACCTGACGAAGAAGAGGCCCGAAAAAGGACTCTTGGCGTCACTTAGACGCACAGGCGGAAGGAACAACGTGGGCCTTATCACCACCGACCACAGAGGCGGCGGTGCACCTAGGAACTACAGGATAATCGACTTCAAACGCAACAAGCTGAACGTTCCCGGCAAGGTCATCGCGTTGGAATACGATCCCAACCGTACTGCAAGAATAGCACTTATCCAGTACATTGACGGTGAAAGGGCATATATTCTCGCGCCTCTTGGTCTCAAAGTAGGCGACAAAATAATTGCCGCCGAGAACGCAGACGTTCAGCCCGGAAACGCAGTTCCCTTAAGGAACATTCCGCTTGGAACGTCCATTCATAACATTGAGCTCAAGGTCGGCGGAGGCGGAAAGCTTGTCCGTTCAGCGGGCGGTGAGGCGCAGATCATGGCCAAAGAGGGTGAATATGCCCAGATCAGAATGCCATCGGGAGAAGTCAGGCTTGTAAGCATCAATTGCAAGGCGACCATCGGCCAGATTGGAAATCTTGATCATGAGAATATCTCTATCGGAAAAGCAGGAAGAAATCGTCACTTAGGAAAGAAACCTCATGTCAGAGGTATGGCAATGAACCCTGTTGATCATCCGCACGGAGGCGGCGAAGGTCGCTCGAAAGGCGGTAACCATCCGTCAAGTCCGACCGGTGTGCCGGCAAAGGGTTATAAGACCCGTACAAACAAACGAACTCAGAAGTTCATTATTAAGGATAGAAGAAAATAAAAGCAGTAATCGGTAATCGGTCATCAGTAGTCGGCAAAAAACTGATAACTGATAACTGATAACTGATAACTGGAATTCAATATGACCCGATCGTTAAAAAAGGGACCGTTCATTGATGAACACCTACAAAAGAATGTCGAAGTTTCAGCCAATGACCGCGGCAAGAAAGTTTTAAAGACATGGTCAAGAAGGTCTCAGATAGCCCCGGATATGATAGGGCTTACCTTCGCTGTCCATAACGGAAAGAAATTTATTCCGGTGTTCGTTACTGAAAACATGGTTGGTCACAGATTCGGCGAATTTTCACCAACACGCGTCTTCAGAGGTCACTCCGGATTGAAGAAAGAGGTTGGAGGAGGAGCAACTGGAGCGGCGGTAGCGGCAACGCCGAAGGCGGTAGTAGCGCCGGCGACAAAAGCATAAGAGATAATTTATGAATGCAAAATTCAGGCATATCAGGATCTCGCCCCAGAAAGTAAGGGGCGTTGTGAATCTTGTTCGCGGTAAGAACGTGAACGAAGCCATAGGCATCTTACGTTTCACAAGGCGTAGCGCCGCTCTCCCTATCCTAAAGATGGTGAAGTCGGCCATGGCCAATGCCAAACAAAAGGGCGGCGTAGATGTCGACAATCTTTATATAAAGAAGATAGCGGTTGATAAAGCGACTATACAGAGACGTTTTCGTGCCCGTTCAAGAGGCATGGCTCACAGTATTTTAAAACGTTCAAGTCACTTGAGCGTCGAACTAGGAGAGAAATAATGGGACAGAAGACTCATCCAATAGGGTTTAGGCTTGGCGTTACAAAGACGTGGTCTTCGCGTTGGTACGCGCCTCGCAAGGATTATGCCAAGCTTGTCCATGAGGACGTCTTTTTCAGAAAGATGATAAAGGAGAGGCTTTACCACGCCGGTATTTCCAAGATCGATATAGAGCGCGCCGCAGAGAAGATCAAAATAACCATCTGGACGGCCCGTCCCGGTCTCGTGATAGGAAAGAAAGGTTCAGGTATCGATACCTTGGCGGCAGATCTGCAAAAGTTAAGCCACCATGAGGTTGTTCTTAATATACAAGAAGTTCGTAAGCCGGAGCTCGATTCACAACTTGTGGCCGAGAACGTTGCAATGCAACTTGAAAGGCGAGTCTCTTTCAGGCGTGCTATAAAGAAGTCGGTCCAGATAGCAATGAAGCTTGGCGCACAAGGCATCAAGCTCCATGTGAGCGGACGTCTGGGTGGCGCTGAAATTGCCAGGGCTGAGTGGTATCGCGAAGGACGCGTTCCCCTTCAGACCTTAAGGGCCGATATCGATTATGGATTTGCAGAGGCCAAGACAACGTACGGCCAGATCGGCGTGAAATGCTGGGTTTATAAGGGTGATGTTTTGCCAAGCTAGAGAGATAAATTATGTTACAACCTGCTAAAACTAAATGGAGAAAGCAACAGAAAGGGCGCGTCAGAGGCGTTGCTGTGCGCGGTGTCAATCTTGCGTTCGGAGATTTTGGACTTCAAGGGCTTGAACACGGATGGATTACCGCACGCCAGATAGAAGCTTGCCGCGTGGCTATTACTCGTTCTTTAAAACGTGGCGGCAAGATGTGGATCAGAATTTTTCCGCATAAGCCGATTTCCAAGAAGCCGGTTGAGGTCAGGATGGGACGTGGAAAGGGCGCAGTGGAACTCTGGGTTGCAACTGTACGGCGCGGAAGGATGCTTTTCGAGATCGAAGGCCTCCCTGAAGCGGAGGCAAAAGAGGTTTTAAATGTAGCAGCACACAAACTGCCGATTAAGACCAAGGTTGTCGCACGCGAAGGAACCCGCGATGCAAGATCGTAGTTTAATTACTACATAAAAAGGTGAGGTATATGAAGAAGGAACAAGAATTAAAGACAAGAACAGCTGATGACCTTCAGGGTCTTTCTGAAACGAAACGCGCAGAGCTCGCAAAAACCAAGTTCAAGCAGGCCATGGGCCAGCTTGAGAAAACATCTGCTTTGAAGGAATTGCGCAGAGATGTCGCGCGCATTGAAACATTCAAGAGGCAAAAGGAACACAAGAAGGGAGCCCGCCAATAAATCGAGGCGGGTTTTAAAAAATGCAAAGGCAAATTAAGAACAAAACAGGGGTTGTCATTCGCAGGAGCGGGGATAAATCGGTGATTGTTGAGGTCGAGCGCCTTGTTATACATCCGACCTACAAGAAGTATATCCGCAAGCGCAAGAAATTTCATGTTCACGATGACAAGAACATATGCCAGCTGGGCGATAAGGTAAGGATCATCGAAACAAGGCCCATTAGCAAGACCAAGTGCTGGAAGCTTTCAAGCGTCCTTGCAAAGGGAGATTATGTAGAGAAGGGAATAGACGATACGGCGGTAGAAAAAAGCGTTTAAGTGTTTGAGTGTTTGAGTGCAGAAGTCAACTTCTGCACTTCTACACTCCTGCACTTAGGACCAAATATATGATACAGCAACAATCATCATTGGATGTCGCGGACAATTCAGGCGCCAAGAGGCTCGTATGTATCAAGGTGCTTGGAGGCACGAGGCGCAGATACGCGAGCGTGGGGGATATTATTGTTGTGGCAGTTAAAGAGGCCCTGCCAAAGGCAAAGGTCAAGAAGGGCGACGTTAAGAGAGCGGTGATCGTACGCACAGCCAAAGAGCTCAAGAGGGCCGACGGTTCATACATCAGGTTCGATGATAACTCGGCGGTATTGGTCGACAACCAGGGAGAGCCTATCGGTACACGTATCTTCGGGCCGGTGGCGCGTGAACTGAGGAGTAAGAAGTTCATGAAGATCATCTCCCTCGCCCCGGAGGTTCTATAAGATTATGAAATTTGAAACAGCACACATTAAGAAAGGCGACACGGTCCAGCTTATAACCGGCAAGGATAAAGGTAAGACCGGCAAGGTCATTACCGTCTACCCCAAAAAGGAACGCGTGCTTGTCGAAAAGCTGAACCTTTGCAAGCGCCACATGAAGCCGAACCAGCAGTTCAAGCAGGGCGGCATCATTGAAAAAGAGGCTTCCATTCACTGGTCGAACGTAATGGTCGTGTGCACGAAATGCAGCAAACCCGTGCGCATTAAACATAAAACAATAGACGAGCAGCAGAGGCGTATATGCGTCAAGTGCGGAGAGCTCGTAGAGGTTTCGAAATAGTTATGAACAAAACACACATTGAACAAAAATTCCTTAATGAGTGTGTGCCGTTCCTTCAGAAGGAATTCGGCTACAAGAATCCTTTTGAGATGCCAAAGCTCAAGATGATCGTTGTGAACACTTCATTAAAAGAGGCGCTTCAGGACTCGAAGGTGCTCGATGCGGCGGTAGCTGATATGGCTGCCATCACAGGTCAGAAACCCGTGATCACCCGTGCGAAAAAATCGATCTCTAACTTTAAATTAAGGGCGGGGCAGGCGATTGGCGCAAGAGTGACGCTTCGCAGGAAAAGAATGTTCGAATTTTTAAATCGTCTGGTGAACGTCGCTCTTCCCCGTGTTCGCGATTTTAAGGGTGTGGATGCAAAGTCGTTCGACGGCAGGGGTAACTATACGTTAGGTCTTACCGAACAGATCATATTCCCGGAGATCAATCCTGATAAGACACAGAAGGTCTTCGGAATGAACGTAACTTTCGTAACAACGGCAAAAACAGACAAGGAAGGAAAGGCGCTCCTTAAGTTCATGGGAATGCCTTTCAACAAATAGTATGGCAAAGAAAAGTCTAATAGCAAAATCGAAAAGAAAACCCAAGTTCGCAACAAGGGCATATAATAGATGTCCGCTTTGCGGCAGGCCCCGTGCCTATATTAGAAGGTTCGGCATGTGCCGTTTGTGTTTCAGAAAGATGGCGCTTAAAGGGGAACTGCCCGGAGTGATCAAGGCAAGCTGGTAGCCTGCCTGCCGGATGGCAGGGGAGAATAAAAACTATGAGCATGACAGACCCGATAGCAGATCTATTAACAAGGATCAGGAACGCCAACAAGGCGCTTCTTCCGAACGTTGCGATCCCTCATTCGCGTTTCAAAGAGGACATTGCGCGCGTTCTTAAGGAAGAGGGTTATATTAAGGCGTATGAAACTGTTGGCGAAGGAGCTGGAAAGAACCTGGTAATTATCCTTAAATATACCGCTAAGAAAGAGCGCACGATTGAGGTGATTGCGAAGATAAGCAAACCAGGTCACAGAAGATATGTAGCCCATGACGGGATCAAGCCGATCAGAGGCGGAATGGGGATCGCGATCCTCTCCACGCCAAAAGGTGTCTTGACCGATACCTCGGCGCGACAACAGAAGGTCGGAGGCGAATGGATCTGCACGGTCTGGTAAGGATAAAATTATGTCAAGAATAGGAAAACAACCGGTAGTGATGGCGGACAAGGTAACGGCGGCTTTCAAGGATAGCGTCCTGAAGGTCACCGGCCCATTAGGGACCTTGACCCTTAACGTTCCAAGCGTACTTAGCCTTGAGATCAAGGATAAGGTCATGACACTCGGAAGGGCTAACGAAGAGAGACACACCCGTGCGCTTCACGGGCTATATCGTTCGCTCATCAATAACATGGCGGTAGGCGTATCTCACGGGTATACGAAGATACTCGATATCGTCGGAGTAGGTTATAAGGCGGAGCTGAAGGGGAAGAACGTTGAGTTCGCGCTTGGGTATTCACACCTGATCACCTTTCCGATACCCGAAGGCCTCAAAATTACAATAGACAAAGGCGCACGTGTTACGATCAACGGTGCCGATAAACATTTGGTCGGTGAAATAGCATCTCAGATGCGCCGTCTGCGTCCGCCCGAACCCTACAAAGGCAAAGGCGTTCGCTATTCCGATGAGATCGTCAAGAAAAAGGTCGGTAAGGCAGCAACAGCGGTTGGAGGCAAGTAAGTATGGCTAAGACAAAAACAGAAGGAAGATTAAGAAGGAAAAAAAGGATCAGAAGGGACCTTTCCGGTACCGATGCGCGCCCTCGCTTGAGCATTTTTAAGAGCGACCGTCACATTTCCGGTCAGATCATCAATGACGAGGTACATAGCACTCTTGTTTGCGCCTCTTCGCTTGAAAAGACGTTCAAGAGCGATAAGGATATGCCAAAGATCGCAGGCGCCAAGAAGATCGGCGCACTTTTGGCCGAGCGCGCTATTGCAAAGGGAATAAAGGCCGTTGTTTTTGACAGGAACGGATTTGCATATCATGGAAGGGTCAAGGCCTTTGCGGATGCCGCAAGGGAAAAGGGCTTAAGCTTTTAAGGTAAACTATGCGCGAATACACCAAATCAAGTGAGAATATTGAAAAGATCGTCCACATCTCTCGTGTTGCGAAGGTTGTTAAGGGCGGTAAACGTTTCAGCTTTTCGGCGGTAGCCGTTGTAGGAGACGGCCGCGGTCGAGTCGGCATAGGGCTTGGCAAGGCCAACGAAGTTCCCGATGCTATCAGAAAAGCCACAGAACACGCCAAGAAGAACATGGTGAGCGTGCCCATCCAGAACAGTACTATTCCTCATGAGGTATTGGGCCGTTATGGTGCAGCAAGCGTCGTTCTAAAGCCTGCAGTCCAAGGTACAGGCGTCATCGCCGGAAGCGTTGTACGCGCAGTGGCAGAGGCGGCCGGTATCGCTAACGTTCTTACGAAGTGCATTGGAACGAACAATCCGCATAATGTGCTCAAGGCCACGCTTAACGGTCTTTTAAATCTCAGGACGCTTGAGTATACAAAATATTTAAGAGGTAATAATCACGATGAAACTAAATGAATTACAACCGGGTGTTGGTGCAACGCATAGGGTAAAAAGGCTTGGTAGGGGCGATGCAACCGGTCACGGCGGCACGTCGACCAGAGGTCACAAGGGGCAGAAATCTCGCTCCGGCGGTTACCACAAGCGCGGATTCGAAGGCGGTCAGATGCCTTTGCAACGTCGTATTCCGAAACAGGGTTTTACGAACATCTTTAAGCGAGTTGTTACTGTGGTCAACGTCGAAAAGTTAAACTCCCTTCCTAAGGGTACGGAAGTCACCCAGGAACTGCTTCTTGAAAAGGGTGTCATCAACAAGAAAGGCGATTTCCTGAAGATATTGGGTGACGGCAAGGTCGGGAACGCTTTAACTATCAAAGGTGCGCTGGTCTCGAAGCAGGCCAAGGCTAAAATTGAGGCTGCAGGCGGAAAAATAGTAAGTTAGCACGTTTGCAGGTTGTCAGGTTCGCAGGTTGAGATCGTGTTCAATCTGAAGACCTGTTGACCTAGTAACCTGTTAACCTGGTAACCTAATATGCAGTCAGTCGGTAATATTGCTAAAATACCGGAGTTAAGAAAAAGAATAATTTTTACGGTATTTATGCTTGCGGTATATAGAATCGGGATCTACGTCCCGACCCCCGGCATCAACGCAGACGCGTTGAAACGGATCATGTCTCAAGGAACGGTCTTTGACATCTTTAATCTCTTTTCGGGAGGTGCCCTCGAGCGTTTCTCAGTTTTTGCGCTTGGCATCATGCCTTATATCAGCGCTTCCATTATCTTTCAGCTTTTGGCCGTTGCAGTTCCGGCCATTGAGAGACTCCAAAAGGAGGGCGATTCAGGCAGGAGAAAGATAACCCAGTATACGAGATACGGAACAGTTCTCTTGAGCCTTGTTCAGGGCTTCGGCATCAGTTACGGTCTTGAACAGCAGGGCGTTCTTTTAACTGGAGTCGGCGGAATAGCCTTTTATATCACGACAATGGTGACGCTTGCCGCGGGCACGTGCTTCCTAATGTGGCTAGGCGAACAGATATCAGAACGCGGCATCGGTAACGGAATATCGCTCATCATCTTCGCAGGTATCGTAACGCGTATTCCATCGGGTTTCCGCGATGCATGGAACACAAAAGACCAGTTCGGCGGTCTTTTCGGCTTCCTCATTCTTTTGGCCTTCATATTCGGGATAGTCGCTCTTATAATCTACTTTGAACGCGCACACAGAAGGATACCGGTTCAGTACGCCAAGAGGATAGTCGGAAGAAAGATGTATGGCGGTCAGGAATCACATTTGCCGCTCAAGCTTAACATGGCGGGCGTTATTCCTCCCATCTTTGCATCTAGTTTAATATTGTTCCCGGCAACTATAGCTCAGTTCGTTAAGGTAGATAAGATGCAGGCGGTGGCGGCGATGCTTAGTCAGGGCTGGGTTCACGACTTCCTCTATGCGGGCCTTATCATATTCTTCTGCTATTTCTACACTGCGGTCACGTTCAATCCGGTGGATGTCGCTGATAATATGCGTAAGTTCGGCGGTTATATTCCGGGCATCAGGCCTGGGAAGAGCACCTCGGATTATATCGATAGCATTTTAACGCGTATCACGCTTGGCGGAGCATTATATATCACTTTTGTCTGTCTCCTGCCGAGCATATTGATATCTAAATTCGGCATTCCGGTCTCCTTGGCATCTACCTTTGGCGGTACATCGCTTTTGATCGTTGTAGGCGTTGCAATGGATACGGTGGCACAGATAGAAGCGCATCTCTTAAGCCGTCATTATGAAGGATTCCTTGGTAATAAGACGGGCGGTAGATTTAAGGGGAGGCGCGGTTAGCTATGAAATTAGTCTTACTTGGAGCTCCGGGATCGGGCAAGGGAACGCAGGGGGAGAGAATAGCCAAGAATTATGGCATTCCTCAGCTTTCAACCGGCGAGATCCTGAGATCGGCGATAAAGAACGGAACGCCCCTCGGTAAAAAAGCCGAAGTGTTCATGAACAAGGGAGAACTGGTCGCTAACGAGTTGGTGTTGGACCTCATGTCTGCCCGTATTGATGAACCCGATTGTAACAAGGGATATATATTAGACGGTTTCCCTCGTACGATCGAACAGGCAAAGGGACTTGCGGATCTCTTGACGAAGAAGGGCGTAGCGCTTGATGCAGTTATAAATATAGATGTTTCGGATGATGAAGTGATAAAAAGGCTTTCAGGACGCAGAATGTGTAGCAAATGCGGAGCCATCTTTCATGTGGCTTTCTCGCCCTCATCAAAAGGGGCGATCTGCGATAAGTGCGGCGGCGAGCTTTATCAGCGTGACGACGACAAGGAAACGACGATCCTGAACAGAATGAAGGTATACAAGGAAAAGACCAAAGCCCTGATAGATTTTTATAAGAAGGAATTAAAGAACATTGATGGGAGCAAGAACCCGGCGGATGTTTTTAAGGATATTTGTTCTTTGATAGACAAGGTCGTATGATCATTCTTAAGTCTCGAGAAGAGATAGAAAAGATGAACTCGGCAAATAAGATCGTTGCCGAGGCTCTTGATGTCATCTCGGAAGAGATCAAGGAAGGTGTAACGACCGGAGACCTGGACAGGATAGCGGAAGAGCTTATCCTTAAGCGCGGCGGAAAAGCGGCGTTCAAGGGTTACAGGGGCTACAAGCACACGCTATGCACATCTATCAATCAGGAGATAGTGCACGGCATCCCCGGCAAGCGCGCAATTAAAACAGGCGATATTATCGGGGTCGACTGCGGAGTGCTTTACAAGGGTTTTTACGGCGACATGGCAAGGACATTTCCCGTTGGTGAGATAACAGATGCCGCGAAGAAGCTCCTTAGGATCACCAAAGAGGCCCTTAATATTGGGACCGGTGAGGCGAAGGTCGGGAATAGGCTCTTTGATATATCCGCAGCGGTTCAGAAATATGTGGAGGCGAACGGATTTTCCGTTGTCAGAGATTTTGTTGGACACGGGGTCGGAGCGTCTCTTCACGAAGATCCACAGGTGCCCAATTTCGGCGAGGCCGGAACCGGCGTTAAATTAAGACCGGGAATGGTGCTGGCCCTGGAGCCGATGGTAAATTCCGGCGGATATAAGGTCAAGGTCTTGGATGACGGTTGGACGGTGGTGACACAAGACGGAGGATTATCGGCCCATTTTGAACACTCGGTGGCGATCACTGAGAACGGGCCTTTGGTTTTGGGAAAGTAATGGCAAAAGAAGATTCGATAGTAGTGGAAGGAAAGGTACTGGAAACGTTGCCGAACGCAATGTTTCGGGTGGAGCTTCCTACCGGACACAAAGTACTGGCGCATATTTCGGGTAAGATGCGCATGCATTTTATAAAGATCTTGCCGGGCGATAAGGTGACTATAGAGCTGTCCCCTTACGACCTGACAAGGGGAAGAGTAGTTTACAGGGCAAAGTGATAGGTGGTGAGTGATGAGAGTAGATGCTCATAACGCATAACCCATAACTCATAACAAATATGAAAGTAAGATCATCAGTTAAAACGATTTGCACGAAGTGCAAGATAGTGCGCAGGAAGGGCGTAGTAAGGGTCATTTGCTCTAATCCTAAGCACAAACAAAAACAGGGATAATGACGTAACTTGTAGCTTGTAACCCGTGACTTGTTTTTTACAATTCACGAGTCACGAGTCACGAGTCACGATATAAAATATGCCAAGACTAGCAGGTGTAGACATACCTACAAAAAAAAAGATAACTTTCTCGCTCCGTTATATCTACGGGATCGGGGCAAAGGTGGCTAATGATATTTGCGAAGAGGCAAAGATAGACCCCAACCTTCGCGCAGAGAAGCTTACCGATGCGCAAGTGGCCAGTATCCGCGAGATCATCGATTCCAAGTTCAAGGTGGAAGGCGATCTCAGGCGCGAGGTTCAGGCTAACGTCAAACTTTTAAAGGACCTTGGTGCATACAGGGGACTTCGCCACATAAGGCATCTCCCCGCTAGAGGCCAGAGGAGCCATACCAACGCAAGAACAGCTAAGGGGAGGCCGCGCATGGCGATCGCAGGCAAGAAACAGGCCCCGGGCGCAAAGTAAAAGCGGTTAACAGGTTTCCAGGTTAACAGGTTTAAAACCTGGAAACCTGGAAACCTGGAAACCTGCTAACTGGAGTTAAATATGTCAGATGAGATCAAAGAAGTAAAAGAGACAAAGGATGCAAAACCAAAACCACCGAAGCCCGAAAAAACGGCGGCTCCGGAAGGCGCAAAACCAGCAGGTGCGAAACCTGAAGGTGCGGTAGCTGTGGCAGGTGAAGCGGTCGCGGTGGTGAAGAAAAAGAAGAACAAGAAGAACGTGGCTGTAGGCATAGTCAATATTCAGGCAACGTTCAACAACACTATCATTACCATAGCCGATCCCAGCGGAAACGTTCTTTGCTGGGCCACATCGGGTGGAAAAGGTTTTAAAGGTTCCAAAAAAGGGACTCCATTCGCCGCACAGCTGGCAAGCGAAACAGCATGCAGAAAGGCGCTCGAATTTGGAATGAAATCAGTTACAGTCTATGTTAGAGGCCCCGGCGCAGGGAGAGAGTCTGCGGTGAGAGCCATTGCACATACCGGATTAAGAGTTTCATCCATCCGCGACCTGACTCCGATACCGCACAACGGTTGCAGGCCGCCCAAGAGAAGGAGAATATAAAGCATTATGGCAAAGTATACCGAAGCAGTTTGTAGATTATGCAGGCGCGATGGAATAAAGCTCTTTTTAAAGGGCGAGCGTTGCTTTACCGACAAATGCGCAATTGAGCGCAGGGCCTACGCGCCCGGCCAGCACGGCCAGCGTGGCGGAAGAAAGCCTACGGAATATGCCGTTCAGCTTCGCGAAAAGCAGAAGGTGAAACGTATCTACGGCATCATGGAACGCCAGTTCAGGCGCTATTTCTCCATGGCCGAAAGAATGCACGGCATCACCGGCGAGAACCTGCTCCAGCTGTTGGAACGCAGACTCGACAATATGGTCTACCGCATGGGTTTTGCCACATCGCGTGCCGAAGCAAGACACATGGTAAGGCTCGGACATTTCCTTGTGAACAACAAGAGGAACACCATCCCTTCATATATTGTGAAACAGGGCGATGTTGTCTCTATTAAAGAGAAATCGCGCGCAAGCGTTTGGGTGAAGAACGCGCTTGAATCGGCCGATCGTCACGGTATCCCTGAATGGGTACAGATAAACAAAGAAAAGTTCACCGGCACCGTCGCTGCCTACCCGGCACGCGATCAGATAACTATGCCGATAAATGAACAGATGATAGTTGAACTTTATTCTAAATGACCTGAGCGAAGCGAAGGTCACCACGGGCCCGCCGGAGGCGGTTTGAGGGGTTCCCCGAACGTAGTTGAAAAAAATAGGAGTTAAACATGTATAGAAATTGGCGTGATCTTATTAAACCAAAAGGTTTGGAAGTTGAAAAGAATACACTTACAGCGACCTACGGCAGGTTCGTTGCAAAGCCGCTGGAACGCGGATACGGCATAACCTTGGGTAATTCCCTTCGCCGCATCCTCCTTTCGTCGCTTCAGGGTGCCGCGATCTACGCTGTCAGAATAGACGGTGTCCTTCACGAGTTCTCGACCATTCCGGGGGTTCGCGAAGACGTTACGAACCTCATCCTTAATCTCAAAGAGCTGCGCTTAAAACTTAACGAAGGCGAACAGGACATAATGACCATAAACGCCTCCGGAGAGAAGGACATCAAGGCTTCCGATATTAAAATATCCTCCAAGATAGAGATATTGAACCCGGACCTTCATATTGCAACGCTCGGGCCTGAAGGCAAGCTCAAGATGGAGCTCTATGTAAAGATGGGGAGAGGATACGTCCCCGCAGAGCGCAACAAGGAGGAGTCACAGCCTATCGGAGTTGTTCCTATCGATTCTATCTTTACCCCTATCCTTAAGGTCAACTACAACGTCACGAACGCCCGTGTAGGTCAGATGACAGATTACGATAAGCTTACGATGGAGGTCTGGACGGATGGTTCCGTCAGACCGGACGACGCGGTGGCGTTCTCGGCAAAGATCCTCAAAGAACAGCTACAGATATTCATCAACTTTGAAGAGACGGTGGAACCGATAGAAGAGGCGATGATCGAAGAGCTGCCAAAGCTCAACTCCAACCTCTATAGAAGGGTCGATGAGCTTGAACTTTCGGTCAGAAGCGCTAACTGTCTGCAGAACGCCAGCATCAAGTATATCGGCGAACTTTGCGAGAGGTCAGAACCTGAGATGCTCAAGACGAAGAACTTCGGAAGAAAATCCCTTAACGAAATAAAAGAGATCCTCACATCCATGGGGCTTTCATTAGGTATGAAGCTCGACGGTTTCGACATAAAGGATGCGGAAAAGTACAGACCGAAAGAGATAGAATAAACAAGGGCCAGCAAGGCAAACAAGGCCAGCAAAGCAAGCAAGGTTTGACTTTGCTGGCGTTGCTGGCATGGAACCTTGCTGGCGGTATTCAATATGAGACATAATATCGCACACAGAAAATTAGGGCGCACCACCGGACACAGGCTGGCGCTTTTTAGGAACATGCTCTCGGCCCTTGTAACAAGGGACAGAATAGAGACAACTCTTGCCAAGGCAAAAGAGTTAAGGCCGCTAGCCGACAAACTGGTTACACTTGCCAAGAAGGGGACCCTATGCTCCAGAAGGACGGCATTTTCCCTTTTGAGAGATGATATATCGGTCAAGAAGCTTTTCTCCACCCTTGTGGACAGATACAGAGAGAGAAAAGGCGGATACACACGTATCTATAAGCTCGGATTCAGACACGGTGACAGCGCTCCGATGGCGATTCTTGAGTATTTAACGGCTGAGATCAAGAAAGAATCTTCCGAGAGCAAGAAGACATCAAAGGTTAAGAAAGCCCCCGCAAAAAAGGAAAAGAAGTAAACTTTTCTCATGAAATTAAAGCTGACCCTTCTTTTTGTTCTGCTTGCGGTCATCTTAGGGAAGTTCACTTACGATCAGATAGTGCCTCCATTTAAGAAAGGCGATGCCGCGCCTGAGTTCTCTCTGAGCGATCTCGACGGCAAGACCGTTAGGTTCTCCGATTTTAGCGGCGGTCCGCTTCTTGTCCACTTTTGGGCCACATGGTGCAACCAGTGTGTTGAAGAACTTCCGTCGCTTAGTAAGTTCTCCGAAAAATTCCCGGACGCAAAAGTAGTCGCCATAAGTGAGGATGAGGCCGGTAGTGACGCGGTCCTTAAGTTCTTCGGAAATATCAAGCCATCATTTTTGGTTTTGCTGGATCCTGAGGGGCACGTTGCCGACAAATACAAGTCCTACAAGGTCCCAGAGACCTACTTAATAGATAAGGACGGTAAGATCCTTCACCATTTTATCGGTGCCGTTTCGTGGACCAATCCTAAAGTTGCTTCATTTATTCGAGGCTCGATAGCAGATTCCGCGGCGTTTGAGTGAATTCGGACACCGGTCGCTTATAGTTTTTAACAAAGGTATTACGGCTCTTCTCCCGATCTGGTGGGCCATTTGCGGGACAAGATGGCGGGAAGAAGCGATTAGACGCGAATCATCTGTTTATAAACTTAAGAAGAAAGTTGTTTTCAGGCGCGACAAGCAGTTATCCACGCACGCGCACCAGCCCGTAAGGAGCTGGTGTGCGCGTGGGTGGGTAACTCACCCAAGAATGTTATGAGCCACTCAGCATAAATGTCCCGCAAATGACCCACCCATATCCGCGAAGAGCCGGTTAAAATACTATAGAACCGTAAGCGCCCGGCGAACCTAACAATTACCCGCAAATCGGTTCTTGAACGAAAGGGCGCCGGTGGGGCAGAGGTCGACCACCTCGAGACATTCGCCGATCTTCGTCTCGATAAGCTTCTGATTCAAGGGCGGCCTTACTACGGTGTCAAAGCCGCGTTTGACGAACCCTAAGCAGTCGAGGTTCTTCACTTCAGAACAATAGCGTACGCAGTTGCCGCAAAGTATGCATTTGTGCGATTCGTAAAGGACCAACGGGTGAGAATCGTCCACAAAGAACGTTCTTCTGGCGCCTTTAAAACGGTCCTGAACAACCCCGTATTCGGTGCAAAGGTCTTGGATCTTGCATTTGCCGGCCTGTGTGCATCCGCAGGTAAGGCATCTCTTTGCCTCGTTCAACGCCGATTTATAATCAAAGCCTATCTCGACCTCTTCAAAGCTCTTTACACGTGGTTCCATTTCCATCTCCGGCATCTTTTCGCGTTCAGCCTTGGAAACATTCTCCAATATCTCTTTCGGTGCGTCTTCTTTCTTTTTGCCCATGGTTGAATAGAACTCTGCAGGTTCGCCGATCACGTATTCGCCTTCAAGGTACTGGTTTATTGCGGCGGCCCCTTTTCTTCCTGCGGCAAGTGCCCTTATAGCGATATCTGCGCCGGACGTGCAGTCGCCGCCCGCGAAGACGCCTTTAACGTTCGTCTCAAAAGTGTTTGGATTGACATCTAAAGTGTTCCACTTGGTAAGATTGAAATTGTTCATCTGATAGGTTGATGAGTCGACCTTCTGACCGATAGCGGATATCACCGTGGAGGCTTCAATTGTATATTCGCTTCCCTTCATCGGGACTGGTTTTCTTCTGCCGGACGAATCGGGTTCTCCAAGCTCCATCTTGATGCAGGTGAGCTCGATCCCTTCATTGGTTCGCTTCATGGCGGTGGGAGCAGAGAGATACATCATCTTAACGCCTTCTTGTTCGGCCGCTTCTATCTCCATTTCGTTCGCGGGCATTTCGTGGCGCGTCCTTCTGTAGAGAATGATGACCTCTTTGGCGCCGATCCTTAGAGAGGTCCTTGCCGCGTCTATGGCGGTATTTCCGCCGCCGACGACAACTACGCGGTCGCCTACCTCTATCTGGGCCCCCTTGGAGGCGTCTTCAAGGAAGGCTATCCCCGAAAGGGCGCCGCCGTCGTCTTCGCCGGCAACTCCCATGGCGGAGGCTATTTGCGCACCTACGGCTACGAATATGGCGTCAAACCCGTCTTTCTTAAGAGAGTTAAGGTCGAAGTCCTTGCCGTAAACGGTATTTTGTTTAAAGACGGTCCCCATTTTTTCGATGGTCGATATCTCTTTGTCAAGGATGTCACGTGGAAGCCTGTATGCAGGGATGCCGTAGCGGAGCATGCCGCCCGATTTTGAGTGGGCGTCAAATATGGTCACCGCGTGGCCTGCTTGTCTAAGATAGAAAGCAGAAGACAGCCCGGCCGGTCCGCCGCCTATCACCGCCACTTTTTTACCGGAATCGCTGCCAACATCCGGGATATATACTTCACCCGATTCAAGCTCGACATCGGCGACCTTTCTTTTCAGGAAACAGATAGAAACAGCCCCTTCAAGGAGTCCGCGCCTGCAGGCAGTTTCGCACGGTCTCGGACATACGCGTCCGAGGGAGGCGGGGAGGGGAATGGTCTCCTTTATTATCCTTATCGCTTCTTTAGGTTTGTTATCGAGGAGGAAATGTATGAAACCGGGGATGTCGCAGCCGGCAGGGCATGCCGCCTGGCACGGGGCCAGACAGTCGCCGCAGTGGTCGGACATTAAGAGCTCAAGACACGTCTTTCGGCTCTGGCGTATACGTTCCGATTCGGTCGTTATCTCCATATTGGGGGAGACCTGAAGCGAACACGAAGGGGCAAGGTTGGCGCGTCCCTTTACCTCGACCACGCATAGGAAGCATGATGTAAAAGGTTTTGTCTCTTTTAGATAGCAAAGGGTCGGTATCTTGAACCCGTTCCGCTCCGCTACCTGAAGGATGGTCTCTCCCTCGGCGGCCTCGCATGCCTTGTTGTTGACAGTGATGTTAAATTTATTGGTCATATGTTTTATGTCGTCCTGGGCGATAACGAAGGATCCCCCGCATCTTGGTTGCCGGGATCCTTCGGCCTAACGGCCTTAGGATGAGCGCTAGCTTACCAGTATCGCCTCGAACTTGCATGTTTCCTTGCATGCGCCGCAGTGTGTGCAGAGCTTTTTGTCGAGGGTGTGCGGTTTTCTCTTTTCGCCGGCTATCGCCTTTACGGGGCAGGCACGCACACATGCGCCGCATCCCGTGCACTTTTCGACAAGTATTGCGAATTCGATAAGATCCCTGCAGACGCCGGCCGGACACTTTTTGTTCCTGATATGCGCTTCATATTCGTGCCGGAAATATCGCAGGGTCGTTAGAACCGGATTCGGTGCCGTTTGTCCGAGGCCGCAAAGGGAGGTCGTCTTTATCTGCCGGGCAAGCTCTTCAAGCATCTGGATATCCGATTCGAAGCCTTCCCCCTTGCAGATGCGGTCCAGCGTTTCGAGCATTCTCTTCGTTCCTATCCTGCAGAAGGTGCACTTTCCGCACGATTCCTTTTGCGTGAAATCGAGAAAGAAACGGGCCACATCTACCATGCACGTCTCCTCGTCCATTACGACCATGCCGCCGGAGCCCATTATGGCGCCGGTCTTGGTGATCTCGTCATAATCGACCGGCGTATTCATAAGACTTTCTGGGATACATCCGCCCGACGGTCCGCCCATCTGCACCGCTTTGACAGGCTTGCCGCTGGAAGTGCCGCCGCCTACGTCGTTTATTATCTCACGAAGCGTGATGCCCATCGGGACCTCAACAAGGCCCCCGCGCTTTATCTTTCCTGCCAGCGCAAAGACCTTGGAGCCTTTGCTTTTTTCCGTTCCCATGGCGGCAAAAGCCCCCCCGCCGTTGTTGATTATCCAGGGAATGTTTGCGAACGTCTCGACGTTATTTATGTTGGTCGGTTTTCCCCATAGTCCGGAAATCGCAGGGAAGGGTGGGCGTATCCTTGGCATCCCTCTGTTTCCTTCAATTGAGCCGATGAGGGCCGTTTCTTCTCCGCAGACAAATGCGCCGGCGCCTTCTTTTATGTGGATGTTAAGAAAATAGCCCTTTCCTAATATGTTATTTCCGAGCAGGTTCTTCTTTTCGGCCTCATCGATAGCTTTGTAGAGTCTTCTTACCGCCAGCGGATATTCCGCGCGGCAGTAAATGTATCCTTCGGTCGCGCCAATGGCGAGGCCGGCGATGATCATTCCTTCAAGGACGCGATGCGGATCGCTTTCAAGGACAGAACGGTCCATGAACGCCCCGGGATCTCCTTCGTCGGCGTTGCAGATGATATATTTTTGGTCGCCCTTAGCCGCGCGCGCGAACTTCCATTTTAGGCCGGTAGAAAAGCCGCCGCCGCCGCGCCCGCGAAGGCCGGAAAGGGTTACATCGTTTATTATTGCCTCGGGCCCCATTTCAAAGGCCTTCTTTATGGCGGTGTAGCCACCTGCCTTTATATAGTCGTCGATCGATTCGGGGTCTATCTTTCCGCAGTTCTCAAGAACTATGCGTTTCTGTTTGCTGAAATATTTCCCTTCGGATGATTCTTTGTTATCTACATTGAGAAGCCATTCTGAATGAGGCTGGTTCGCGCCTATATGGTCTAAAAGGAGCTTCTTTGCCTTAAAGAGTTCGATGTTGCCGTAAAGATACGCGGTTCCCTTTCTATCCTTAAGCTCTATCAAGGGTTCTCTGTGGCAGAGGCCCATACAGCCGGCTATCGTTACCTTAATTGGAAGCTTATATTCTTTTTTAGCGGCCTCAAAAAGTTTGTGAACGTCCCCGGCTCCGGAGGCTATCCCGCAACTTCCAAGACCTATGACCACCTCGGCAATCTCTGTTTCTTGGCCACGCTTCCATTCAACGCCTTCCAAATAGTCCTTTTTGCCGCCGCATTCGCAGTTCTTGCGGTGAGTATCAACGGCCCTCGGCGCCTTGGTTCGGTTAAGACCGCCATAGGTGGTCTCGTCTATCATTATGACGGGGGCAAGCGAGCAGCAGCCAAGGCAGGCTACCGATTCTAGCGTGAACATGTTATCTTCGGTCGTTCCGCCTTCCGGGGCATCTAAATGTTCCGAGAGAGACTCGGATATTCCTACGGCTCCGGCAACATGGCAAGCGGTGCCGTGGCAGACTTTTATTATATGTTGGCCGACAGGGGAGAGCCGGAACTGTGCGTAGAAAGTCGCCACACCGTAAAGACCGGTTGCCGAGATGCCGGTCTTCTCGCTCACATATCTAAGGTCGTCGAGCGGCAGGTAGCGGTATTTATTCTGTATATCCTGCAGTGTCGGGATGGTGGCGGAAGGCGTTTTACCCCTTTTTTCTATTATACGGTCCAGTTCTTTTGCGTGTTCTGTCATAAATATATCCCCTTTTTCTGGGGACACACTCGGCGCGCGTCCCCGGACGGCGCATTTAATTGGATTTGGCCTCGAATGTCAAATGTTGAGTAAAAAAGAGGCCGCTTTTGACCAAGGATTTTGATGTTGAAATGTTTAGTGAAATTGTGTCATAAGCTCACTTACAAATTCAGCCCGCCGATCAAACGTGGCGGGCATAAGAATCGCTAAGCTCGAAGACTTGCTAAGAGCGGATCTTATGGACCCATAGCTCAGCGGATAGAGCTCCTGCCTTCTAAGCAGGATGCCGCAGGTTCGATTCCTGCTGGGTCCGCCACGTGGAACGAATCGCACTTAATTGGGCGATTCGTTCTTTATTTTCGGGGCTTTGCGCCGGTTCTAGCCCTTTGTATTTAGATTCAATGGCCGGGTAGGCATTTTCTATCGGCACAAGCCACTCGTTGGTGTGGATAGTGAGTTTGCCGTCTTTGATGGTTGAGTTCGAGCCTAATGCCATAAGTATTTGCTTCTTGGTTTCAAGATTGCCCGTAAGGAAGGATTCACGGGCGTGTGTTGCAAAATTGAAAGCCCTTTCTGCGACCTCGATCCAACGCTCAGCCCGATCTTCTGTCTCTCTCAAATTTTTCTTCAGGTGGCATCTCTGTCTCCAATTGGTGACGTTTCTCTTTGAACTGCTCATCCGTGAGTGAATCGTTCAGAGACGCATTTCAAGGGTGATATCGACAGGTCTATAAAATATGTTGTAAATAAAAAGATGCAAAAATAATAATTGACATTGGCACGTATACCGTATATTCGTCATGAATCATCAAAAAAGATGCATTTTAATTTGTAGCTTGTTTGAGAAAAAATGTGAGGAGAGATCAGTGAAAGTTGGTGAGGTTGTAGACATTCAGTTTGGGTTCCAAGCGCGTGAGCGGCGTCATGCCAGGGTTGTGAATCATCATGGCAGTCACTCGCTTATCCAAATTAAAGATGTGGATAATGCGGGCAATCTCCTCATCGATCAGCTCTCCAAAATAACGCCCACGGGAAGTGTTGATCGCTATCTCGTTACAAAGGGCGACGTCCTGTTTTTATCGCGCGGACAAAATAATATCGCTATCACCATTCGCCAGCCGCTGGAGAATACGCTTGCCTCCTATTATTTTTATATCCTCCGCGCCAATCCCAAGCGCGTGCTGCCAGATTACCTCGCTTGGTTCATCAACCAACCCTCTGCCCAGGCCTTTTTTGGCAGTGCGGGACAAGGGTCCCTTGTGAGGATGGTGCCCAAATCAACCTTTGAAGAATTGGAAATCCAACTTCCTTCACTCAATACGCAAAAGGCCATTGCGGAACTTGATGTGCTTCAAAAGAAAGAGGCGCATGCAATGGAACATTTGGTGCGCTCACGGAAGCGTTTAATCGATGGCCTGTCATTAAAGGCAGCCACTGGGGAAAGTCAGACTTAACAGGAGATCACAATTATGGAAAACTCAGTCTCACAAAAAGAAATCAACGACATGGTTTGGCGCGCCTGCGATACCTTTCGCGGCACCCTCGATCCCGCGCAGTACAAAGATTATATCCTCGTCATGCTCTTTATCAAATACATGAGTGATCTGTGGAAAGACACGCGGGAACAATTTGAGGCAAAATACAACGGAGACAAACAGCGGGTTGAGCGTGCCCTGTCACGCGAGCGCTTTGTGATGCCGTCGGAATCTGATTTTGAATTTCTCCACAGCAAGCGAAGAGAGAACAATATTGGTGAACTGATTAATATTGCCCTCGAAAAAATCGAGGATGCCAACAAGGGTAAGCTGGAAAATGTTTTCCGGAATATCGATTTCAACAGTGAACCCTACCTGGGACAAACCAAAGACAGAAACCGCCGACTGATTCACCTCTTGGAAGACTTTGCCAATCCCAAACTCGATCTGCGCCCCTTGCGTATTGGCAATCAGGATGTCATCGGCAATGCCTATGAATACCTTATTGCCCACTTTGCCGCCGACGCCGGGAAAAAAGGGGGAGAATTTTATACCCCCGGTGAAGTCGCGACCCTGCTTGCACGTTTGTTGGAACCGAAATCCGGTGATCGCATTTGTGACCCGGCCTGCGGGTCGGGCTCGCTTTTGATTCGTGTTGCCCAAGAAATCCCAAAACATGATTTTGCCCTCTTTGGCCAAGAGTCCAACGGCTCCACCTGGGCGCTCTGTCGCATGAATATGTTTTTGCATGGCATGGACAGTGCCCGCATTGAATGGTGCAATACCATCACCAGTCCCCGTTTGGTTGAAGGCGATAGCTTGATGAAATTCAATGTTGTCGTGGCGAACCCCCCTTTTAGTCTCGATAAGTGGGGTGCCGATGAAGCGGCGCACGATCCGTTCAATCGCTTTTGGCGCGGAATTCCTCCCAAGAGTAAAGGAGATTATGCCTTCATCAGTCACATGGTGGAAACAGCGCTCGAAGGCGATGGCCGCGTCGGAGTGATTGTTCCACACGGTGTCTTGTTTCGTGGTGGCGCCGAGGGAAAAATCCGGCAGGCAATGATTGAAGAAAATTTGCTCAAAGCGGTGATCGGCTTACCTGCCAATCTCTTCTTTGGAACGGGCATCCCGGCGGCGATTCTTATCTTCGATAAGAACAAAAAGATCAAAGACGTGCTCTTCATCGATGCCAGCCGGGAATATCTGGACGGCAAAAAACAAAACTACCTCCGCGACCAGGATATCGAAAAAATCGTCAAAGCCTTCAAGGCATTCAAAAACATCGACAAGTACGCCTACCGCGCCACAGTCGATGAAATCAAAGAGAACGACTTCAATCTGAATATCCCCCGTTATGTGGACACCTTTGAAGAAGAGGCCGAGGTCAATATTCCTGCAGTACAGAAAGAAATCAAACAGATCGAAGCGGAGCTGGCTACGACACGCAAGGAGATGGATAAGTATTTAAAGGAATTGGGGTTGGTGTGAGTTGTACGGAAAAATCGTGCAACTGAATATTTGAAACGAGGACAATATGAAAAATAATTTAGCCATCTTTGAAGAGTATAAAATTCGCCGCATTTATGATGAAGAAGCGGAGACGTGGTATTTTTCTGTGATTGATATTATTCAGGCTTTGACTGACCAGCCTGAATTTCAAAAGGCCAGAAAATACTGGAACAAGCTCAAAGAACGGCTCAAGAAAGACGGAAGTGAAGTGGTGACAAATTGTCACCAGTTGAAAATGTTGTTTGAAGACGGCAAGTTACGTCTGACTGATGCGGCCACTCCCGAAACTCTTCTTAGGCTTATCCAATCTGTCCCCAGTCCCAAAGCGGAACCCATCAAGCTATGGCTCGCCAAAGTGGGCTATGAACGCATGCAGGAAATGGCCGACCCCGCCCGCTCACTCGATCGTGCCCGCGATACGTGGAAAAAGCATGGTCGTAGCGAAAAGTGGATCCAACAGCGGATGATGGGTCAGGAAACCCGCAACAAATTGACCGACTATTGGAGTGACCACGGCATCAAGGAAGGAGAAGAGTACGCCATCCTCACAAATATTATTCATCAGGAATGGTCCGATGTTTCCGTCAAAGAGCATAAAGCTATCAAAGGACTCAAAACTCAAAATTTACGTGACCATATGAGCGAGGCGGAATTGATCTTTACAGCTTTGGCGGAACTTTCCACCCGACAAATAGCCGACAGTGTGAAAGCGACTGGCATGGATGAAAATAAAGTGGCTGGTATCAAAGGTGGCAGGATTGCCAAGAAAGCGCGTCAGGAATTGGAAGCCAAAACAGGGCGCAAAGTGGTGACCGCTGGAAATTATTTGCCACCGAAGAAACAGAAAGAGTTGAAGGGAAAGTAAACCCAGGACCATTTTCCCGATGTCGGCAAAATGGTTTCGGGGGCACATAGAACAAGGGTGGGGGCAAAATGCCACCCCCCTTTCGAAAATTGGAAGGACCAATTATGGCTAAAAATCCACCACCAGGTGACAACCGACGTAAAGGGGCTGTCAAAGACAGGTCTCAAACACATAATCCAAAAACGGATCGCTTTGTAAAACGTGATACGGACACGGGCCGCTTCATTGATCAGAAGTCCGACAAAAAGCCTTTTAAGGGCGTGAGGAAAGAGAAATGAGTTTATTCAAAAAATCTGCGTTTATCAGCTTTGATTTCGATCATGATGAGTTTTTGAGGATAGCCCTTGTTGGCCAGGCCAATAATGATGACTCCCCTTTTGAAATTATCGATCGTTCAGTTAAAGAGCATCTGACAGGAGATTGGAAAGTCAAAGTTAAGGGCAGAATTCAGCGCGCTAATCTTGTAATAGTCATTTGTGGTCAACATACACACAACGCAAGCGGTGTGGCGGCTGAACTTCAAATTACCAAAGATGCAGGCAAACCTTATTTTCTGCTCAAAGGTTATTCAGATAAAAATTGTACTTGGCCAACAACAGCGGGTCAGCAGGACAAAATGTATGACTGGACATGGCCCAATCTCAAATTGCTTATCGGGGGTTCCCGATGAGCACCCCCACCAACGATCTAGCTGAAGCGCTGTGGAATGATAAGCCCACTCAAAACGGTTACCAATCCGAGGAACAGTACCACGAGCATATTCTTGAACAGTATAAACTCTGCATTGAGATGGCTGATCGCATCAGTAGTCGGCGCGACGTGGCGAATGGGTTCTTTCTTACATTAAACAGCTTGATTTTAGGGGCTGTCGGTTTCCTGTTCGAGAAACAAAATTTCCTGCCTTCCAGTTGGGCCTTATTGCTTCCCCTCGCTGTTTTGCTACTTGAATGCTTTTTCTGGTGGCGTCTGATTATTTCATACAAGCAATTGAACGGGGCTAAATTTCAGATCATCGGGGAACTTGAATCGCGCCTTCCCGCGAGTCCATATGGGAAAGCTGAATGGGATCTTTTGCTCAAGAAAGGATCCGAGCGAAAAACGTATTGGCCGCTGACGCATTTGGAATCAAAGATTCCGGTCATTTTTGGGATTGGGTATCTCGTTGTGACAATTGTTTTCTTACTAAAGTGAAAATATGAAACGTGAAGCAGTACATATTTATGAAGATGGGCATGCCAGTGGTGACACAGAACTATGGAAACGAGTGAGCTTACTGAACGTCGTTGAAATAGTCAGTGGACAGGTCGATCCAAAGCAATCTCCATATAATGAAATGATTTTAGTCGCACCGGACCATATTGAACCATGCACTGGAAGAATTATTTCAAAAGAGACTGCTCGTACTCAATCTGCAATCAGCGGGAAATATTATGCCAAAAAAGGATGCGTACTTTATTCAAAAATTCGACCCTATTTATGCAAAGCAGCTATAGCGGATGAAGACGTGCTTTGTAGTGCTGATATGTACCCTATCCACTGCAAAGACGAAATACTTCCTCAGTATTTATTGTATATATTGCTCTCTAAACATTTTACTGATTTTACCGCTTCAATGTCTGGTCGGACGGGCATACCAAAAATTAATAGAGAGGAGTTGGCTGAGTATCATTTTGATCTTCCAACAATAGAAAACCAATTAAAAATCTCGAAAATCCTCAACACATGGGACACCGCCATCACCCAAACCGAACGACTGATTGCTGCTAAACAAAAACTAAAAAAAGGTCTGATGCAGCAGTTGTTGACGGGGAAGCGAAGATTAGAAAAATTCAATGAGCAGTGGGTTCCAATATCTCTTAATGATGTGGCAGCTTTAAAAAATGGATACGCATTCAAAAGTGAAAGTTATGAT
Source organism: Deltaproteobacteria bacterium CG11_big_fil_rev_8_21_14_0_20_49_13 (assembly GCA_002796305.1). Classification (NCBI taxonomy): domain Bacteria; class Deltaproteobacteria; species Deltaproteobacteria bacterium CG11_big_fil_rev_8_21_14_0_20_49_13. The sequence goes on along the minus strand of PCWZ01000050.1, from coordinate 446 downwards.
TCAAAAGGGAAGTATTCAATAATTACAATTTCAAATGTACAAGATGGATGCATGCATGCGCGCGGCTGTGACAGAATTGCATCGTTGCCGCCAGATCTGCAAGAGCATCACATGCTACATAACGGTGACATATTAATATCAATGACAGGCAATGTTGGTCGCGTTTGCAGAGTCAATACTCAAGATACACTTCTTAACCAACGAGTAGGAAAACTAGTTCCAAAAAAAATTAATAATGGTTTCTTTTTTTGTTTAATAAATTCTCAAGGTTTTATCCGAGAAATGGCTAAAAAAGCACAAGGCGGTGCTCAAGGCAATATTGGAATTGGCGATATATTAGGCTACGAAACTAATATCCCTAAACTTGAAGAAGAACAAAAAGAGATTTCCACTATCTCAAATGCAATCAGTGATGAAATCAATTTGTTGCATCAGAGTTCTATAAA
>PCWZ01000049.1 GCA_002796305.1 Deltaproteobacteria bacterium CG11_big_fil_rev_8_21_14_0_20_49_13 | reverse complement strand
TTTCTTCTTCAGTTTATAAACAGACGATTCACGTCTAATCGCTTCTTCCCGCCATCTTGTCCCGCAAATGACCCACTCAAATCCGCGAAGAGCCTCTCTTTATAAGGGGGATACGATGTCTGTTCCGTGTTCCAAAATAACTTTAAAAATGGCTTTACTAAGGCATCTCTACTGGTATAGCAAAGAGTCCGAATATGAACACAACACCCAATAAAATGATAGAAACGTTCCCGAACCCGGAGCCCGGCAGAAACTACGTTATTACATGTGAATGCCCTGAATTTACCTGCCTTTGTCCAAAGACCGGACAGCCCGATTTTGCCAATATCACGATAAAATATATCCCGGACAAGATATGTTTCGAACTTAAATCGCTTAAACTCTACTTATGGTCCTACAGAAACGAAGGGGCCTTTCATGAAGCGGCGACGAACAGGATTCTTTCGGATCTGGTTGGCGCAACCGCACCGCGCTGGATGGAGGTTGAGGCGAAGTTCTTTGTCCGCGGCGGTATCACGACCATTATCACAGCAGAACACGGGAAAAAATCGTGAAGCCCCTCACATTTATTGACTTATCGAAAATATAATGTTAATTGTTGTCCCTAATGGGGGATAAAAGAAACGTTGCACTCGTTGCGCTTTTAGTTCTTCTCGTCTATCCTATTCAAGCCTTTGCCGGATGGGACTTTAGCTACAGAAATCTTTCTCAGGTAAAAAAGGGCCGATTTGTCGGTTATGAGGCGCCGACAAACCAATATTTTAGCCTTGGCCTCTCAAAACTGCCGGTAGAATCCTCATTTCAAACTGATTTTAAAGTTTTTATAAATGACGAAAGGGATTCTTATCAGTTCGACCTCTATCAGGCGGTCCTGTACATCGAACCGGTTGAATCACTTAAGATAGAGGGGGGCAGGCAGTGGCTCTCCGAGGCCTTTGACGTTGCCCTTCTCGACGGCCTCAAGCTCTCGGTCACGCCTGATAGCGGATATCTTAACTTTTCGGTATATGCCGGCGGAAATCATTATTATGAAGAGGGAAATGTCACTCAAGGCGAGGAAGGTCTTCTCGTAGGGACCGCCGTTAATCTTCAAAACGTAAAAGACACCTCCGCAAGATTTGCCGCAAGATGGCGCAAGGCAGATGCCGTGGTAAGCGATTGGGGCTGGAACGATACGATATTTTTGGGGCTTGATGCCTCGCACAGGTTCAGCGATGCATGGGCAACGCCGAACCTCTACGGCAACATTGAAGGTGATGTCGCGGGAAAGGTCGTAGATACCGGGACCCTTGGTCTGCAACTATATCCGCACTGGCGGTTAGCGCTGGCGTTCGACGGCAACTACTACAACGTGAGCAGGAGCTCCGCATACGAGACGATCTTTGCGGACTATTTTACCGGAAGGATCATGGAAGGGAGCGCGAACGCAAGGGTCAAGATAATGAAGAACCTTCACATCTTTGAAGATCTTTCTTGTCTGAGATATACTCCAAGGAACCTTAATCCAAAGAATGGTTATCTCTTTGATCTCGGCGTCGACAACTATTTTGAGCGGGCAAAACTTTCAACCCTTGCGAAGTTCTATTATCTGAAGAGCTACGGCGGTCATGTCTATGGCGGATACCTGGCGCTGGATGCAAGATATCGCGAAAAATGGGCAGGGTATCTGGACTTTGACCTCTCTAATTATAAGAAGATAACCGGACAGAGCGACACGGCAACAAGTCTTGTGGGAGGGGTCGCCTACTGGTTCAATAAGATAAGCAAGCTTTCTCTGGGCGGAGAGTTGAACCACAACCAATGGTTCAACAGAGACGCAAGACTTACGGTGGACCTTGAGATAGGCCTGACGAGCAGCGACTACACCCCGAACAAAAGAAGCAAAAGGATAGACAGGCGGTTCCATGAGATATAAAAAAATAGTGTTGATATTCTTGGCGTCTTTTGTCTGCAGTGCGGCGTTTGCGCTCGATCCCGAAAAGAGCGCCGGCATGCCGGAATCTCACGATGCCGGCTGGGCCCAGATGCATCAGTCAACAGCCAAGATAGAATCGTCTTCTTGCAGGTCGTGTCACAAGCCGTGGTTCTGCATAGACTGTCACGAGAGAAGGGACAGCATCCAGCAGAGGGTGCACAAAAGAAATTACATGTTCTATCATTCGGTCGAGGCGCGGGCGAACCCCAGAAAGTGCGATCAGTGTCACAAGATCGTTTTCTGCAGGGATTGCCATTCAAATCCGCGCTAGGTCATTATGAAGATATTTATGTTCATAGCCCTTTTTGTAATGCTCGCCGGTTGCGGGAGTCAGGAAACCATTCAGGGCGAGGACTACGGCGACCTTGCCGGAACGGATGCAGGGCTACTCTTAACTCAGGCAGAGCACACGACGGGTTGGGGGAAATCCACCTGCTTTGACTGCCACAACCTAGATAATATCCACCAGAACGACCGCACCGGCACAGGTCTAAATCTTGCCGCGATAAGACATATGACGGAGACAGAAGGGCTTTCCAGCTGTGCCTCTTGTCACGGCACCAATGGGGTAGAGTGATGTTCAAAAGAATTATTTTAGCGATCTTTGTTCTGCAATTGGCGTTCTTTTGTGCATGTTCATCCGGGAGCGAGACTCCGGCAAACAACGTGACCGCGGCGATAACCGCCAGCACCGGTATCGACACGTTCACCTATCACTCACAAGCGGCCTACAAGGCAAATTTCAGTGCCGCCGGCCTGATACTTTCAGGCGCGACGAGCAGTACTGCAGATGGTAGCGCTATAACAGGATATGAATGGGAGCAGATATCGGGTCCGGCGGTTACGGTTGCAGGTGACGCCGTATCACAGACGTTCACGTTCGGCGCACCCGCAATGCCGGCGATTTTAAATGCATCAGATCAGTATCGCTGGCAGGCGCTGCCGGTATCACGCGATGATGCGGTATTGATATTTCGACTGACGGCGACAGACGCAAATAATAATTCCGGCATCACGACATTTACGGTCTATCTTTTTGATGCCGGCAACGAAATAAGGACCACCACCGGTCTTACAAATGTCGGTGTCGGTGAAAAGGTCTATCTTGCCGGCCCCTCACTCAAAGCCAACTCAAGCACGGCAAGCACAGCTGTTACCGACTGGACATGGACACTCACGCCTGCGGCAGGGTCTTCGGCGATATTTGAAGACACCGGAAATCTTAATTCGGCGCTTGAGATCCCCAATTTTACACCCGATATCGATGGTGTCTATACGATAGCTTACACATCAGTATCAGCCGCCACGAACGGCGCGATCACGGTCACTGCGAGCACATATGTCGGGGCGGGAACGATAGATGGAACAACACCTGACGAAAGCGTCGGCCAGTGCGGGGCCTGCCATAATGGGACGGAAGAACCCGACACCACGTCCGAATGGGAGGAGACCGGCCATTCCGTTATCTTCCAGAAGGCGACAGGCTCTTATAAGTCAAAGGCCCCGCAACCATATTGCTGGGAATGCCATACGGTGGGATATGACACGGCGGCGACGGCGGTTAACGGCGGTTTCGATGACCTTGTAACGGACGCCGGTTACAGTTTTCCTTCTACCGGGACCACATGGGATCAGTTCATAAGTGATAATCCGACACTTGCACCCTTAACTAATGTGCAGTGTGAAAATTGTCATGGCCCCGGCGCCGATCATAATGGTGACGCCTCGCGAATTGCCTTTAGCAAATGGGATTCAGGTATCTGCGGCAAATGCCATTCACAAGAGGCGGAATGGAAGGTTGCGGCACATAATGAAACGGGCATAAAGAACAACGCCGGTAGATATCGCCTGTCCTCGTGGCCCGGCGCCGGGTGTGCCCGTTGTCATACAACGGCCGGGTTTATTCAATATGTCGAAGGCGACACGGTCACCGCCCAGACATCTAACGATGTCGGTGTCAGCTGCCAGGCATGTCACGACCCACATTCCACGGCGGCCGATCCGATGACGGGGCTCCCTTCCGTAAGCGGCAACAACTCAACACAGTTGCGGCGCAAAGGTGTTGTTACAATGTTAGATGATGCAGGGACACAGGTAGATGCCGGCGAGGCGGCGGTCTGTTACACATGTCATGATGGCTATTATGTCAAGGGCGAGATAGACTGCGATTCCAACGGTGACGGTACAGCCGATGTGGCATGCGAAACGATAGATCAGCTTGCAACGCAGTATTTCCGCCAGATCCATCATAATCCGCAGTCCTTTGTGCTGGAAGGCCTTGGCGCCGTCACGCATTTCTCGAACAGTTCATACGATTTTACGCTCACAGAGAATTCATTCCATTCATCGAGCCTGTTCACGCTGGCGAACGGCTCCGGCGACGCATCAAAATCAAGCGAAAATAATAAATGTGTGACCTGTCACATGGGGACCGCCCCAACCGCAGAAGAGGCCGGATATAGGACGCTTGGCGGGCACACGTGGGCGATGTCTAGTGGCGGGAACGAGTTTACCGCCACATGTACGCCGTGTCATACAGGCTTGACCTCCCTTAACCGAACCGCGCGCGCCGATTATGATGGTAATGGAACTATTGGCGGCATCCAGGACGAGAACAAGGGGTTGCTACTTGCCCTTACCAATAAGATTAAATCCATAGACACAGTGAACGTCGCCGCGGGCACAACGCAGGCTGCCGACGGAACGATAACGGTCGCCGGTCTTACCTACGCCTCGCAGGCTAAACAGAACGCAAGCCCTATTGACGTGAGGAGGGCGGTCTTTGATCATAATTTGATAGCTAATGACGGGAGCGTAGGTATTCACAACGTCGCGTTCGCCGTTCAACTCCTGCAGAAGACATACACCGCCATATCTACAATGAACGGCGGCAATTCATTCGCCGTAGACCACCCAAACGCGGTATTAAGATAATTTTTAGAGAGGTTCGAACCTTGCCTGAAAGAAGCGAAGGTCTTCCGGCTCAAAGACCATTTTGAGGCCTTTAATATTCTTGCGGTTCTCGTAGAGCTTGATGACCGCGTCGGCAACCACGTCCATGTGCGAGTTCGTATAGACCCTTCGGGGGATGGTGAGCCTTACAAGCTCCAGTTTTGGATATTTGTGGTCACCGGTCTTTTTGTCGCGTCCGGAAGAAACAATGCCGCGCTCCATTGCGCGAACACCCGATCCAGTATAAAGTTCCGCCGCCAGAGCCTGTGCCGGGAACTGGTCCTGTTTTAAGTGGGGCAGGAATCTCTTGGCATCGAGGAATATTCCGTGGCCGCCGATGGGGACGACGATAGGGACTCCGGCGCGAAGCAGTTTATCTCCCAGGTATCTTACCTGCGAGATCCTCCACGCAATATGGTTATCATCTATAGATTCATGGATACCGCGCGAAACGGCTTCCATGTCACGTCCTGCCATGCCGCCGTATGTATGAAGCCCCTCAAAGATGACGCACATGCCGCTGGCCTTGGTATAGAAATCCTTATCGTTCATTGCAAGGAAGCCGCCGATATTAACGAGCGAGTCTTTCTTGGCGCTCATTGTGCAGGCGTCAAAACATGAGCAGATCTCGCGGACTATCTCTTTAATGGATTTGTTTTCATATCCCTTTTCACGATCTTTGATGAATTGCGCGTTTTCGATCGTGCGCGTATTATCAAGGACCATTTTTATCCCGTGCTTTGTGCAGAACGCGCGGACCTGTTTTAGGTTCTCGATAGACACCGGCTGGCCGCCCGCCATGTTAACGCAGGTCTGAACGCTGATGTAGGGGACCCTTTTTGCGCCCACCTGGCCCACCAGCTTTTCAAGTTTCCCAAGGTCGATGTTTCCCTTGAACGGATGATCAACGTCTGGTTCGTGCGCCTCATCTACGATGACATCGACAAAGGTCCCGCCGGCCATCTCCTGATGCAGGCGCGTGGTCGTGAAATACATGTTGCCGGGGATATAGTCGCCGGACTTGATGAGGCATTTGCTCAAGATATGTTCGGCGCCGCGGCCCTGATGTGTGGGGACCACGTGCTTGAAACCGTAAACGTCCTGAATGGTCTTTTCTAAGTTGTAGAAGTTCCTGCTTCCGGCATAGGCCTCGTCGCCCAACATCATTCCTGCCCACTGGTTATCGCTCATGGCCGAGGTGCCGGAATCGGTCAAAAGGTCTATCCAGACATCCTCGCTTTTTAAAAGGAAGGTGTTGTAACCGGCCTCTTTTATCGCCTTTGAACGATATTCTCTGGTCGTCATCTTGATGGGTTCGACCATTTTGATCTTAAAAGGCTCTGCCATCGGTGTGTTATTCATCATATCCCGTTCTCCTTTTCTGTATGTTCAATAAATATGCTTTAGATTTCTGCTATCGCTTCGATCTCGACCCGGACATCTTTGGGGAGCCTTGCCGCCTGGATGCAGGCGCGCGCAGGTTTGTGTTCGCCGAATTCTTTCGCATAGACCTCGTTCATCTTGGCAAAATCGTTCATATCCGCAAGAAAAACGCCCGTTTTCACGACATTCGAAAGGGTCAGACCCTGGGACGCCAGAACGGCCTTCAGATTTGAAAGCGCTAAGGTGGTTTGAGCGGCCACATCGCCTTCAAATAGCTTTAGCTCGTTCGTTGTCGGGTCGATGGGTATCTGACCGGAGCAGAAAATAAGATTTCCCGTCTTTATCGCCTGCGAATAAGGACCTACGGCCTTGGGGGCTTTTTCTGTATTTATCGGTTTCATGGAATGGATGATTAGCCCCGCAATAACGTACTTGTCAAATCTTTTAAAAAAGGATAGCAAGTTTGTTGGCAGGTTGGCAGGTTTTAACCTGGGGATTTGCTAACCTGTAAACTTGATAACGGGGGTTAGTATGGCTGAAGAACATGTTGGGTTGCCCGAGAATGCGCGGCGCGAGTTGAAGCCGGGCGAAAAATATGTGCCGATGATCAAAAGCGGCGACGATGTTGCGGAAGTAACGTTCAGATCGGTGTTCTTGGGCATCATAATGTGCATTATCTTTTCTGCGGCCATTGCATATCTGACGCTTAAGATAGGAACGGGGCTCGAGGCGGCGATACCTATCGCGATACTTTCTGTAGGCATTTCTTACATGTTCAAACGCCGGAACACGTTGCTCGAGAACGTGATGATAATAGCCATCGGCTCAACCTCAGGCATAATAACCGGCGGCGCGGTCTTTGTTCTGCCGGCCCTATATGTCATGGGGCTCGACCAATATACAAATACATTTCAGCTGTTTCTGATCCCTTTCTTGGGTTCTGTCCTTGGCGTGATGCTATTGATACCTCTTCGCAGATATTTTGTGGCCGACATGCATGGTAAGTTCCCGTTCCCCGAAGCGACCGCCACGGCAGAGATACTCGTGGCCGGCAGAAAAGGCGGACGCGACGCGCTTGTTCTGGTCTATACAATGTTGATCGGTGGAGTTTATGACCTTTTCTGTGTATCGCTCAGGGCATGGCGCGAGACATTTTCGACCGACATAATAGGTTCTTGCTCTATACTTACGAACAAGTTCAAGGTTGTATTTTCGAATAGCACAGGGGCTGCGATAACCGCAATGGGCTACATTATAGGTATCAGATATACTTTAATGATGGCGACCGGCGGTATCCTTTCGTCGTTCGTGCTGGTCCCCATGATAGCCTATTTCGGCGATCTTGGCGGCGGGACCACCTTTGCCGCAATGAGCGCCGGTGACATATATTCCAAATACGCAAGGATGATAGGTATCGGTTCAATATTCATGGCGGGGATACTGGCCATCATCAAGTTCATCCCCATCATATACAAGTCGACGGTTGAGGGCCTGGGCGATGTTATAAGATCAAGGTCCAAGCATGGCGGTGAACGCGTAGCTGAAAGGACCGAGCGCGACATTCCCATGACGCTTGTCCTTTTCCTGACCATAGTAGACCTTATTGTCATATGGTGCTATTTCAGATATTCGGTCCTGACCGGGCAATCCAACCCGTTCGTTCTTGCTTCTATAGGCCTTGTTTCCACGTTCCTCTTAACCTTCCTCTTCAACAGCGTCTCGGCCTACGCGATAGCGACGATAAGTACGACGCCCATTTCGGGCATGACAATGCTTACTCTTCTTATTACCATCATTGTAATGGCAAAGGCCGGGGTGACGGGCAAAGAGGGGATGGTGGCGGCGTTGCTTGTAGGAGGCGTTGTCTGCACGGCGCTTTCGATGTCGGGTTCTTTAATAACGCAACTTAAAATATCATATTGGTTCGGCGCGACACCTAAGAAGGTTCAGATCGCGAACATATTTGGCTCGGTAATCGCCGCCGCGGTCACGGCATCTATCATGGTCCTTCTCGCAAAGGTCTATGGATACGCCCCGTCTCCGGAACATCCGCATCCTCTGCCGGCACCTCAGGCCAACGCAATGGCGGCCGTTATCGGAAGCTTTATGTCTACAGGCGCACCGTGGTTCCTATATGCGGTGGGCGCGGTGATAGCCGTATTAATGGAAATGCTTGGGGTTGCCCCCTTGGCGGTCGGCCTCGGTCTCTATCTGCCGCTTGAGATCAACTTTCCGCTTTTGGTTGGAGCAACGGTCTCATGGCTTGTTGGAAAGACGGCAAAGAAGGACGAAGTATTAGAGGCAAGATATACTGAGAGGGGAACTCTTGTCTCGTCCGGTCTTGTTGCCGGCGGCGCCTTAATAGGCGTTGTGACAGCGCTTATCAGATGGATAGAGCAGGAGAAGAACTTGCATATCCTGCCCGACCTTGCCAACGACGGATATTGGGGAAACTGGCTGGGACTTGGGATGGTCATGCTCCTTTGTTACTATATGTTCTGGGATGCCAGAAGAGTTAAAAAATAACAATGTCATAAGGCCAGCAAGGCTTCAAGCCAGCAATGCAAGCAAGGTTAAAAACTTCCCCATTGCTAGCCTTGCTGGCCTTGCTAGATTTGCTGGCTATATGCTCATTTCTTCAGATCAGTTACGAGAAAGGGTTGGTTTGGCCTACACGGCGCTTCGTTCTTGTAAATTATGCCCTAGAAATTGTGGGGTCGATCGCATTCAGGGGAAAACGGGCGTTTGCCACACGGGGAAGACGGCAAAGGTCGCAAGTCACAACGTCCATGCCGGCGAAGAGCCGCCGATATCAGGGACAAGGGGGAGCGGGACGATATTTTTCGGATCATGCAACCTTAAATGCAAATTCTGTCAGAACTATCCCATAAGCTGGTTAGGCAACGGGAGCGATGCGGGGCCGTTGGTGCTTGCGGAGATGATGTTATCTCTTTCGGCGCGCGGCTGTCACAATATCAATATAGTTACCGGTTCACATGTAGTACCACAATTTCTGGCGGGGTTTTATCTTGCAAAGCTAAACAGGAGATCGGTTCTCTACTCCCCTGCTGTGCGGCAGGGTCGCTCGAGCAGCATAGTTTTCGAGCGAAGCGAAGCGGAGTCGAGAAGCGGGCACATGAATCTCCCCATCGTCTGGAATTCGAACGGATACGACGGCATGGAGTCGTTGCGGCTACTTGACGGTGTGGTCGATATTTACATGCCGGACATTAAATATTCGTCTAATGATATTGCCGAACACTATTCATCTGCCGCAAATTATTGGGATGTCGTCCGCTTGTCCGTTAAAGAAATGTATCGTCAGGTGGGCGGTCTTAAGCTCGACGAAAACGGAATCGCCAAACAAGGGCTTATTATCAGGCACTTAATTCTACCCGGCAAGCTTTCAGGGACAGAAGAGGTGCTTAAGTTCATATCCGAAGAAATATCACCAAAGACCCACATTAGTTTCATGAGCCAATATTTCCCGGCCCACAAGGCGGCAGAAGATCCCGTCATAAATCGCCGCCTGACAACGGAAGAATATGAAACTGCGTGCTCGCTTCTTGAACGCTACGGCCTTGAGAACGGCTGGATTCCCGCTTTCGCGGGGATGACATATTTGTTCTTCGTGTTCACTTTTCTTTCCATAATACCTTCAGGGCACTTCTATAAACTACTCACGCTGTCATTGCGAGCCCCGAAGGGGCGCGGCAATCCCCCATAAACACTTGATTTATGGAGATTGCTTCGTCGCTGGACGCTCCTCGCAATGACATAACAATGGGTTTATAGAGGTGCCCTTCAATATCTGGCGAGCACCCTTTCCATAAGTTCTTCCGATGTTATGCCATCTTGTGGATAGGAGATGATCTCCACTTGGAACCCTTCCTCTTTCTTCTTATCAAGCGCGTCCATAAAGGGTTCAGTGTTCCTAAGATCGCTGTCAAGTACGGCTATCACTAATCTGGAGCCATATTTGAAGACGACCGCCTTTTCGCCAAATACATCTTTAAGCCCTGATTCGATACGGCTGAGCTCTGCGGAATGGGCCTTTTTATCGCTCTCCGGTGAAAGAGGCTTGGCTACGACCAGATAAAAATGACCGTGCACCATCTTCACCCTGTTTATCTGCTGGGAAATGATGTCCAGATAGACCATTTCAATCCTGAACACCGGAAGGGCCATAAATCAAGTGTTTGCTTAGAGATTGCCGCGCCCCTTCGGGGCTCGCAATGACAGAACAAACAGGTTTTTAGAGGCGCCCCGTATTAATAGATGTTCCAAATCCCTAAATTTCGTCCGTAATTCACTGATGTTCAAAAGTGCCTGCATATGCGAGACCATATGTGATGATTTTATGTGATCAACGGAGAGTGAAAAGGAAAGACGCGTCAAAGCTATATCATCCCAACTCTCGCTATTCCCAATTTAACCGGGCAGTAGCGGTTTCAGTTAAGTAAACGCTGTTTCGGGCGGTTGTGGTACAAGAATCTTGGCGTTGATACTTTCATTAAAACCTGCCTATATTTGAACCGGGGTCAGAGTTCATGAAAAAGATCAGAATAGACAAGCTCCTCTTCGAAAAAGGCCTTATTCGGTCGCGCGAGAAGGCCCAGAGCCTTATTATGGCCGGATGTGTCCTTGTGAACGAGGTCCCTGTCACAAAATCGGGACAGTTTGTAAATGAAGAGGCCGTTATCAGGATCACAGGCCAGGACCATCCCTATGTCGGGCGCGGAGGAGTGAAGCTTGCTCATGCTCTAAAAGAGTTCAAGATAGATGTTAAAGACAGGGTCTGCGTGGATGTCGGGGCATCTACAGGAGGATTCACCGACTGCCTACTTCAGAACGGTGCGGCAAAGGTCTATGCCATCGATGTCGGTTATAACCAGCTCGATTGGAAATTAAGAAATGATCCGCGCGTGGTGGTGATGGAGAAGACGAATATAAGGAAAGTTGAACAAGTTGGCAGGTTGAACAAGTTGGGAGTGGCCGTGATCGACGTTTCCTTCGTCTCGCTCGAAAAGGTCCTGCCGCATGTTGATAGATTGCTCCAAAACGACGGTGACATCATCGCTCTCATAAAGCCGCAGTTTGAGGCGGGCAAAGGCAAGGTGGGAAAAGGTGGAATAGTCAGGGATGAAAAGGTGAGAGAGGAGTGTGTAAATAAGGTCATGGAGGCCGCAGACGGTTTAAAGTGGGTGAAAAATGGTTTGACAAGATCCCCCATAACCGGCGCCGATGGGAACGTGGAATTTCTTGCCTGGTGGGTGAAGAGGTGATATGTACGCAAGTATGAGAAATGTTAGGGGAAATCAGGCGCAGAAGGCCGGAAAAATTCTATCATACTTCTTGCTTCTTGCTTCCTGCTTCCTGCTTCTTTTCTCCTGCGCCCACGGAGGCAAGCGATACGCTGTTAAGGTGACCGACGGTATCCACAAAGAGACCCTCGACGAAAAAGAGTCCGCAGAAGTTTATATGCACTTCTTGAACGCGGAGGAGTTGGCCCTAAAAGGCCAATATGACGCGGCCAGAAAAGAGATGGAGCTCGTCATAAATAAGTATCCGGATTACGGTTATCTCTACTATGAGATAGCAATAGATGCGGCGGACCAAAAGCATCTTGAGGCCGCCGTTGTGGCCACTGAAAAGGCGCTTGAACTCTCTCCAAAACTGGTTCAGGCACGACTCCTGCTCGCAAAGCTCTATTCTATCCAGGAACAACATGCAGAGGCGGTAGACGTTTTAGAGAGAATTATAAGAGATTATCCTCTGGAGGCGGAGGCCTACACGCAGCTCTCCAGAGAGTATATTGCCATGAAGAGGTATAATGAGTCGGCGGTTACCATGCAAAGGCTTGCAAAGGCCGACCCTGAGTCAACGGTCCCTTATTTTTATTTAGGCCTCATCTATGGGACCTTTTTGAAACAGTACGATAAGGCGATAGCCAATTATCAGAAGGTCCTTGAGTCGGAACCGGACAACCTCCAGATCCAGTCCGCCATTGCCCAGATCTATCTTGATAAAAAGGATACAAAGAAGGCACTTAAGAAGCTACTTGAGATAGAAGAGATCGATCCGGAGGACATATCTATCCAGCTGAAGATCGCGCTTGTATATTATGAACTGGGCGATTTCAAAAAAGCGGCCGCAAAGTTCGAAAGCGTTCTTGAGGCGAACCCCGAATCGGACAAGATAAGATATTACCTAGGCGTTATCTATGCCGAGTCCGGGGACACCGATAAAGCAATAGAACACTTCAATATGGTCCCGGTGAAATCAAACTTCTACAAGGACGCCCGAATAAATATGGCCCAGTACCATGTTTTGCACAAGAACCATGCGGAGGCGGTGCGGGCCATAGAGTCTGCAATCAAGGAAAGGAAGGACGAGCCCGATCTTTATCTTTACATGGCGGCGCTTCTTGAGCCCGACCAGAAGATGAAAAAGACAATTGATGTTCTGAAGGAGGGGGTGTCTGAGCTTCCGGATAATGAAAAGCTGGCCTTTGCCTTGGCCGTCTCATACGACAAGGCGGAGGATATTGATAACGCGGTTGAGACGATGCTAAAGGTGATCGAGATAAATCCAAAGAACGCCAACGCGCTTAATTATGTCGGCTATACTTATGTTGAGACGGGAGAGAATCTGGAAGAGGCCGAGAACATGTTGCAGGACGCCGCCTCGCTAAAGCCGAACGACGGCTATATTCTAGACAGCCTTGGATGGCTTTACTTCAAGAAGGGCGATCTTACCAAGGCCCACGAGATACTTACACAGGCGGCAAGGCTTCTCCCGAAAGAGTTCACGGTGCTCGAGCATCTTGGTGACGTTGACAAGGCCAGGAACGATAATAGACAGGCGCTTGTTGTCTATAAAAGGATATTGAACATATTGAACGGCAAGAAGGACGCAAGGCCTGAAGATGTTGAAAGGATAAAGGCGAAGATCTGCGAGGTGGGAGGGTGCTGAGAAGAGGAAGAAAGAAGCAGGAGGCAGGAAGCAGGATTAAATCTTTCCGGTTTTCAGCTTTCGGCCTCTTATTTCTGATTCTATGCTTTCTGTTACTCTCCGCCTGCGCCAAACGCGAACCTAAAACGGCGATAACTATGTCATCCGATCTAAGGTCATTTCATGCCCTTGCCTATGTCGTTGCCGAAAAGGGCGATATTAAATGGGCGAGTAACGTCACCATCTCCATCCGTTCGCCCGATAGCTTAAGGATAGACGCCCTCGAAAGACTTTCCGACGTTGTGGCCACTATAAATGCTAAGGGGCCGGACGGGTATCTAGAGTTGCCGCTTACGGGCAAGAAGGTCCCTTTTAACGAAGGAAACATTATTCTTCCGCTTGTCGGAAATGTCAGCCTGGACCCGATGACGTTCTCTAATCTTCTTATCGGTCGGCCTTATCTGGAAAAGGGCGGCGCGCAGGTTTCAAAGGAGTTCCACTCAAGCGGAGGCTCATATTTTTTGAGAGGACCGGTAGATGAAATGGAGGTCGAGACCGATACGGCGAACCCGCTGGTCTATACAAGGTTCACCGGCCCTGATAAGAAGAGGGTGATGCTCGAGGCCGACTTCGACGATTTTGTGAAGATAGGCAACAAAAGATTTCCAAGGCACGTGGTCATAAGGTTCGAAAACCCCAAACTTTTGATGGAGATAAAGTATAAAGAGATAAAAGCGGAATGAATCTTTTAGAGCGAAACAAACTCGGTTCTCGACTTCGCCCCGTTTTGAGCGGCCTTGCCCGAACAGTATTGTTCGCTTTGATCTTAATCTTATCCTGCACTTTTAAGGTGGCCAAGGACCCCGGCGTCCTTATCATGCAGATCAATTCCGAACCCGGGATCTTGAACCCCATACTTGCGACCGATTCCAACGCCTATCAGGTGCTAGGATATATCTATGAAACGCTTTTGGACCTCGATAATGAAACGCTTGAATACAAGCCTCTCCTTGCGGAGAGCTGGGAGGTTTCAGAGGACCATCATACCTACACGTTTAATCTAAGAAAGGACGTCAAGTGGCAGGATGGCTACCCGTTCACGGCGGACGATATTATCTACTCGTACAGCGTGATAATGGACCCAAAAGTGGATGCCGCGGTATACAGGGCAGGGCTTGGTGACATTGAAAATGTAGAAAAACTCTCTGACCATTCGGTCAAGTTCGTATATAAAAAACCATATTTCAGGGGGCTCCTTGTCTGCGGCGGGATATCAATAGTCCCAAAACATATCTTTGACGACGGGACCGATTTTAACAAACATCCCGCCAATCGTAATCCGATCGGAACGGGCCCCTACATTTTTAAAGAATGGAAGACCAAACGAAAGATAGTTCTGGAGAGCAACGGGTCCTACTGGAAGAAGCCGCCGGAGCTCAAAGGCCTTGTCTTTCAGATAATAGAGGATTCGACCGTCCCGTTACAGCAACTCAAAAAAGGCGAGATAGATATGGCAGAGCTTCGTGCCATTCAGTGGGAGCGCTCTACAGGCTCCAGGGCCTTTAACGCTCGATTTAATAAGGTCAAATATTACCTCCCGCAATATTCGTATATCGGCTGGAACATCAAAAAACCCTTTTTTAGCGATGCCCGCGTAAGGCGTGCCATGTCGATGATGATAGATAAGCAGAAGATCCTCGAAAAACTATCCTTCGGCCTTGGCATTGTCGTTGAGGGGCCTCAATATTATTTCAGCGATTCTTATGGTCACAATATAAAACCCGACCCTTTTGATCCCAAGGCCGCTGCCAAGCTTTTGGACGAGGCCGGCTGGATCGATCACGACGGCGATGGTATTCGCGACAAGGACGGCATCCCCTTCAAGTTCGATTACTGTTATGTGGCCTCTTCTGTTTCTGCGTCGAGGATCGGGACAATGCTTAGAGAAGATCTCTCAAAGACAGGCATCGTTATGAACATGAAGGGGCTCGAGTTCAACGCCCTGATAAAGGTGATAGACGAACGCTCATTTGACGCGATAACGCTTGCGTGGTCGGTCCCCTTTGAGAACGACCCTTATCAGCTGTGGCATTCGTCGCAGATAGAGGACGGCTCCAATTATGTAGGGTTTTCCAATAAAGAGGCCGATGAGGTGATAGAGGCGATACGCGTGGAGTTCGACAAAGAGAAGCGGGATGAACTTTACAAGAGGCTGCAGATGATCCTCCATATTGAGCAACCTTACACTTTTCTGTTCAATCCGGCGACACTTCTTGCCTATTCAAAACGTTTCACAAATGTTAAATTATATAAGGTTGGGGTTGATATAAGGGAGTGGGGAATAGATACCACGGTGGTAAGTGAGTAACCCGTGGAGAAGCAAGAAGCAGGAGGCTAGAAGGGTGTTGGAAGAATGCTGAGCTATATTGCCAAAAGACTGCTTTTGATCGTCCCGACCTTCATCGGGATCACCATAATCACGTTCGCCATCATTCAGCTGGCGCCCGGTGATCCGGTATCTCTAAAGATGCAGACGGGCGGCCCCGGACTTAAGACCGAGGCGTTCGCAAAAACGGTCATCGCCGAGACCAAAAAGCTCTATGGCCTGGATAAGCCGCTTCATGTTCAGTACGGCCTGTGGATGAAAAGGATGTTCACGCTCGATTTTGGCGATTCCTTCAAGGACCACAGGCCGGTGATGGACAAGATAGTCGAGACACTTCCGATAACGCTTACGCTGAACATTATCTCGATATTCATCATATACATAATATCCATACCTTTGGGTATATTCTCGGCGCTTCATCCCAAAAGTCTCATGGATAAACTTACAACATTTTCTTTGTTCGTTCTTTATTCGCTCCCCTCTTTCTGGGTGGCGACGCTTTTGATAGTCTTTTTGGGGGGCGGTGATTATTTCAACTGGTTCCCGATAGTAGGTTTTATGTCAGATGGTGCAGAGTCGCTTCCATGGTACGGACTTGTCGGCAACATAGCCTGGCACCTTGTCCTGCCGGTCACGTGTCTTGTCTACGGCGGGCTTGCTTTTCTTTCGCGATTTTCAAGGGCGTCTATTTTAGAGGTGATAAGGCAGGATTATATAAGAACAGCGCGTGCGAAGGGACTTTCTGAACTGACGGTCATCGGGAAACATGCGCTTCGTAATGCCATGATACCGCTTTTGA
The DNA here is from genome assembly GCA_002796305.1 of Deltaproteobacteria bacterium CG11_big_fil_rev_8_21_14_0_20_49_13. Lineage (NCBI taxonomy): Bacteria > Deltaproteobacteria > Deltaproteobacteria bacterium CG11_big_fil_rev_8_21_14_0_20_49_13. The sequence goes on along the minus strand of PCWZ01000049.1, from coordinate 40,669 downwards.
CCCTTATGAGCACGCTGCTTCCGGCGCTCCTGGGCGGAAGCGTTATAATAGAACAGATATTCTCTATCCCAGGAATGGGGAGGCTCTCTTTTGAGTCGGTGCTTGCTCGCGACTATCCGACCATAATGGCGATAGCGGCGATAGATGCATCACTGACGCTGATAAGTATATTGATAGCGGATATCATGTATGTGGTCGTAGATCCGAGGATCAGTTTCGAAGGTAAATGATATGTCATATTGGGCAATGGTCTGGCATCAATTGAAGAGGAACAAGCTGGCCCTGACGGGTCTTGCTGTTATTGTCCTTCTTTTTATCGTCGCCATCTTTGCCCCCATGATCGCTCCGTACAATCCGAACGCCTACGACCTTGATTCGGTGCTCAAAGCCCCGAGCCTTGCGCATCTCTTCGGTACCGATGATCAGGGCCGCGACGTATTTTCAAGGATAGTCTTCGGCGCCAGAATTTCTCTCTCCGTGGGATTTGTTGCGGTTTCCATCTATATTACCATAGGCATAATCCTTGGGGCGATAGCCGGGTATTACGGCGGCTGGATAGATATCGCACTTTCGCGTCTTATCGAGGTCGTCATCTGTTTCCCCACGTTCTTCCTCATACTTGCTATTCTGGCGTTCGTGGGACCCAGCATCTACAATATAATGATCGTGATAGGTCTTACCGGCTGGACCGGAGTTGCAAGGCTTATCAGGGGAGAGTTCTTAAGGCTCAAATCGGTCGATTTTGTCTCGGCGGCAAAGGCGAGCGGTGCAAGCGATTTCAGGATAATCTTCAGGCATCTCCTCCCAAACTCACTTGCACCGGTGCTCGTGAGCGCATCATTCGGTGTTGCGGCGGCGATACTTGTGGAATCGTCTTTGAGCTTTTTAGGTTTCGGAGTACCGCCTTACGTATCCAGCTGGGGCGGGATACTTTCTGAATCAAGGGAATATATGGATGTGGCCTGGTGGCTTACGATAACGCCGGGCCTTGCGATATTTTTGACCATAACCGCCTATAACCTCTTGGGTGAAGGCCTTAGAGATGCGATAGATCCGAGGATGAGATGACGTTACTTGATATAAAGAACTTACGCACTTATTTCGATACCGAGGCCGGTCTTGTCAAGGCGGTGGATGGCGTGGATCTTTCCCTGGAGAGGGGCGAAATTGTTGCGGTGGTCGGCGGAAGCGGGAGCGGTAAGACGATACTTGCCCTTTCCATATTAAAACTCGTCCCCGAGCCCGGGAAGATCGTTTCCGGCGAGATATCGTACAACGGTATCGATCTTGTAAAGCTTCCCGCAAGCGAGCTTAGAAAGGTCAGGGGTGGTAAGATCTCGATGATATTTCAGGAGCCGATGACCGCGCTTAATCCCGTCTTTACAATAGAGAACCAGATATCGGAGGCGATATTGACCCACGACAAGACCTTTGACAACAGAGCGGCGCCCGGAAGGACGGCCGAACTTTTATCTATGGTAGGCATTCCTGATCCCGTGAAGAAGATGAAGGCCTATCCTAACGAACTTTCCGGAGGGATGCGCCAGCGCGTGATGATAGCGATGGCGCTTGCCTCAAAACCTGATATTCTTATTGCAGATGAACCGACGACAGCGCTCGACGTGACCATTCAGGCTCAGATATTGGAGCTCATAGCTTCCCTTCAGGTAAAGTTGGGGATGGCGGTGATATTCATTACGCACGATTTTGGAATAGTGGCGCAGGTCGCCCACAGGGTCTATGTGATGCACGACGGCCGCGTGGTCGAATCGGGAAAAGTGGGGGATGTTTTCGAGAGACCCAAGGATGACTATACAAAGAAATTACTGGCTACGGTGCCGGTTCTTTAACAATGCTACTTGAACTTAAGAACATAGTTAAGAGGTTTCCCGTTAAAAGAGGTTTTTTTGGCGGCGGAAGGGATTTTGTCCATGCGCTTAGTGACGTTTCGCTCTTCATTAAAGAGGGCGAGACTCTGGGCCTTGTGGGAGAGTCCGGTTGCGGGAAATCGACGCTCGGCAGGATAGCGGTCGGGCTTTACAAACCGGATTCGGGAACGGTAGTCTTCGGCGGTTCTTCAAAAGAACGTCAGATCGTTTTTCAGGACCCGTACTCATCGCTAAATCCGCGCATGTGCGTAGGCAATATCGTAACAGAGCCGCTCATCATCAATAAGTTGATCAAAAAGAACGAGCGTTTTAAAAAGGCCGGCGAACTTCTAAAAGAAGCGGGCCTTAACGAAGAATTCGCCCAAAGATATCCGCATGAATTCTCCGGCGGTCAGCGCCAGAGGATTTGCATTGCCCGCGCGATCTCCACAAGGCCAAGGCTCATAGTTGCCGACGAGCCCGTCTCTTCGCTTGATGTTGCCGTGCAGGCGGATATTCTGGAACTTTTGAAGGACCTGCAGGCACGGTACAAAATGGCCTATCTTTTCATTTCGCACGACCTCCGGGTAATTTCCAAATTATGCTCAAGGGTCGCCGTTATGTATCTTGGAAAGATAGTTGAATTAATGGACGCCAAATTCATAAAGGAACCGCTTCACCCTTACACCGAAGCGCTTCTCTCGGCTGTTCCTCTTCCGGACCCAAAGATCAAGAAGAAGAGGATAATCCTTGAGGGTGACGTGCCATCGCCTATCGATCTTCCAAAAGGGTGTGCATTCAACCCAAGATGCCGCTACAAGGAAGATGTTTGCATGAAAGACGCGCCTGTGTTAGAATCCAAGGCAGATAAGAGGCAGGCCGCCTGCTATTTCACGCAAAAAGTGAGGAATATATTATGAGGAGAGCTGTCATTCTTTTAGTGTCATTGGCGTTCATATTTACCGCTTCGAGCGCCTTGGCAAGGAAGAAGAGCTACATGAAGGTCGCCGGCGGAACGAGCGTTCCGTCCTTAGGACTGGGGTTGGATGCGGACTATAGCTCTGAGACGGACAATATCATCCCGGGATTCAAGATACTTTCGGTAGCCATAGTCAACAATTCCATAAACATCATGCAACTCGACAGCCGTTACGATGAATGGCAGCTTGTCGATATAAGGGGAAAGAAGCATGACCCCATCATCGACCTTCGTACGGTCAGCCCAGATACCTATCTGGCCATTCCCGAAAAGCTCCGGCAGGAACTCGAATATCCCATGATGATACAGGTGGGCGAAACAAAGATAGTGGACCTTCTCTTCAAGGACTCTGTGAAACTGGATGGTTTCAGGGCCCTTAAATTCTTCGCAAGTTCTATGGGCGCCGGTTTTGAGATATTCCCTCAGGAGTGATCGAAAAAATTTCCCTGATAGGTGTCGAGGCGTTCGATCTCTTTGTGAACGGCGTTCATCATCCCCATTTTGTTGATCGACCATAGGGGGGCCAGGGTCAATGAGCGCGGACGGTGGCCGCCCGCGCGGTGCCGGAACTATATCTATCCAATGGTCGGGTCATCCTGAGGGCGTGAGCCCGAAGGATGACAGACAGTTATCAAAAATGAATGGCTGCATATCCGTTCATTGTGAACGGGAAAATTGCGGTGCCGTTATTGTTGCCGGTGGTGCTTGTTATGAGGCCGATGCTCCTGAACTGGGCGTTGGCGCCTACCGACCATTTTTCGGTGAAATAATAATCGAGCCCAAGGCCTGCATCGGCGCCGAAGCCGGCCGCAGGCGCGTTACCGCTCTTAGAAGCCTTGCTTAACATGTAAAAGCCGACACCCCCCATGATGTAAGGGTCCCAGTGCGATTCGCTGGAAAGGACATAATATTTGATATCAACAGAAGGCAGGCCAAAGAACAAGAAATCGTCCACGCCATTCGAGATACCCTGACCGTTCTGTGTTGTGACCATGAACGTGAACTGTGTGGAGATCTGAGGGCTCCATCTGTAGTCAAAGAATACATGGCCGCCGATACCGGGTTGAAGCTCAGGGGCAGCATCGACTACGTAGATGCTGCCTGTTGGCCCCGCTCCGACAGAAAAATTCTCGGCTCTGGTGGATGCGGAAGCTGTGACAACGATCAGGACAGTTACAAGCGCTAAGAGTTTGTTCATGGCTTATCTCCTCTAAAAAAGTGGATCAAAGGTTGCTCAAAGGCGGTTCAAGCGTTGTATATAACAGAATCACTCACTTATCAACACTCTTCGGCCCTGGATCTTTAATTTTTTATCGGCAAAAAGCTCTATGGCCTTTGGGTAGAGCTTGTGTTCTTCCTTTAGAATGCGAGCTGAAAGAGTTTCTTCTGTGTCGTTGTTCTCGACGGGCACCGCCGCCTGAAGGATTATTGGACCGGCGTCTACCCCATCATCCACGAAGTGAACCGTGCATCCGGCGATCTTGACACCGTGGTTAAGCGCCTGCTTTTGCCCGTGAAGTCCCGGGAAACTCGGAAGAAGGGCGGGGTGGATGTTCAGGATCTTACCGCCGAAGGTCTTGATGAAGGCAGGTGATAAAATCTTCATGAAGCCGGCGAGGCAGATAAGCTCAGCACCGGAATCTTTTATCGTCTTGATGATCGCATTTTCGAACACGTTTTTTGTGGGGTAGGCCTTCCCTTCATGAACGACCGACGTAATGCCATGTTTTTCGCAGCGTGTCATCGCAAACGCGTCCGGTCTATTGCTTATAACTACCCTGATTTCGGCGTTTAGCGAACCGTTCTGTGAGGCGTCGATTATCGCCTGAAGGTTCGAGCCTGAACCGGAAACAAGGACAGCTATCGGTAATTTTGCCATAGTTAGATAAAAATTATCTCTTTATCTTTCCTTTTTTCAATATGACCTAGTTTATAGCACCTCTCTCCGAACTTTTCGATGCTCTTTTGGATCTCATCGGCAGAATTTTTGTCGACCGCAAGCACAAGCCCTATTCCTAGATTAAAAACGCGCCGCATCTCTTCTTCGGCAACATTTCCCTTTTCCTGAAGGAGCCTGAAGATAAGAGGTCTTTTCCACGCGTCGATCTTGATGATCGCTGTGAGGTCTTCAGGGACCACGCGCGGGACGTTACCATCAAGCCCGCCTCCGGTTATGTGGGCTATGGCCTTAATGCCGTGATTCGTGATTCGTGATTCGTGATTCGAAAGGAGGCGGAGGACGAGCGGTGGATATAGTTTGGTCGGTTCAAGAACGAGATCGGCGAGCGTCTTTCCTTCGAACTTATCGGTCCATTTAAGGCGTGAATCAGCGATTACCTTTCTTACCAGAGAATAACCGTTGCTGTGGGCGCCGGAGCTGGCGACGCCTATCAGAACGTCACCTTCTTTTACCTTGCTTCCGTCTATCGCCATCTCCTTGTCTACAACGCCCACTGAAAAACCAGCGAGGTCGAAGTCTTTTCCGTGATACATCCCGGGCATCTCCGCAGTTTCGCCGCCTATCAAAGAGCAATTGCAATATTTGCAGGCGCGGGCGATCCCCTCGATGACCGGAGCATGATCTTTTGGCTTGAGCACCCCCATTGCAAAGTAGTCTAGGAAGAAAAGGGGTTCCGCGCCGCAACAGATAAGGTCGTTAACGCACATGGCAACGAGGTCTTGGCCTATAGTGTCGTATCTGCCTAAATCTATCGCCACCTTGAGCTTTGTTCCGACCCCGTCGGTCGAGCTTACAAGAACCGGCTCCTTATATTTTTTGAGGTCAATGGCGAAGCTTGCGGCAAAGGGGCCAACGCCTCCCAAAACCTCTTTCCTGTAGGTCGATTTTGCGGCCGGCGCTATTAGGTCGATAAAATGGTCGCCGGCATCGATATCTACGCCGGCATTTTTGTAGGTTTGAGGCATATTATTGACGATGCACTAGTAACATAATTATCGTTCAAGTCAATTAAACTGTACTATATGGGTGCCTGTATAAGGTTTTTCGCTCGCCCGTTTACCATCAATGTTAAAAAAATGTCGAACATTTCATTGAACTTCAGAAAAACGCAATAGGCGCCCCCCTCTGGGAGAATGCTTTTACGGCGGGAGCGAAACCTTCAGTTACAAAGACTGCGTTATAAGGTCATGGAAGGACGTTTAAAAGGCGCCCGTCAACTCTTACGGGTAAGTATGTAGCGGGCAATATCGCGCAAAGGATCGGCCCTTGAATCAAATCCGGCGAGGGCAGAGTAGGCCTTATCCACAAGATCTTTAGCAAGTTTTTTGGATTTTTCTATTCCTAATATCGCGGGATAGGTAGCTTTTTCGTTCTCTATATCGCTCTTTGCGGGCTTTCCCAGCTGTTCCGTCGTCCCTTCTACATCAAGGATGTCGTCGGTTATCTGAAAGGCAAGTCCTATCGCCTCTCCATATTTCTTAAGAGTTGAAAGTTTATCGTCTTTGGCGCCGGCTACTTTAGCGCCGCTTGTAATAGAAACTTCGATCAATGCTCCGGTCTTTAGTTTATGGATGTTCTTAAGTTCTTCGTAAGAGACCTTCTTTCCTTCGGCCTCGAGGTCCAGCTCCTGACCTCCTGTCATACCCCGGGCACCTGTCGCATTAGCGATATCATTTATGATCTGGACGCATGACGCACAACGCACGACGCACGACGAAAGGCACGAAAACGCCTCCGCAAGGAGCGCATCGCCCGCCAAGATGGCCGTTGCCCCGCCGAACTTCTTGTGACTGGTCGGCTGACCGCGCCTTAGATCATCGTCGTCCATTGCAGGCAGGTCGTCGTGAACAAGTGAGAAGGTGTGTATCATCTCAAGGGCCAGAGCCGCCGGCGTTGAATCGGCGGCCTTGCCGCCGCACGCCTCGCATGCGGCCATCACAAGTACGGGACGTAGCCTCTTTCCGCCGGCGCGAAGGCTATAAAGCATCGCCTCTTTCAATTTTGGCGAGGCGCCGCACTCTTTTGAAAAATACTCTTCAATGGCCTTGTCAACCAACGTCTTCTTTTCTGACAGATATTTTTTGAGATCCATAGAATTAGGCGTTCTCCTCCGATTTGAACGGTGCCGCCTTCAGCTCGCCGCCTTCTGTCTTCATAAGCATCTCCACTTTCCCCTTGGCCTCTTTTAGTTTAGATTCACACATCCTCGACCACTTTATCCCCTCTTCGAACGTCTTGAGCGAATCGTCAAGCGAAAGATCTCCCTTTTCAAGATGTCTAACGACCTCTTCCAGTTTTGAAAGCGATCTTTCAAATGTCTCTTTTTCGGGCGCCATATTTAGCTCCTTGGTAATGTGAACATGAACTTACTCCCTTTTCCTGCAATGCTTTCAACCCTTATCTTGCCGCCATGAAGCTCAACTATTCCCTTTGTTATGGCGAGCCCCAGGCCCGTTCCCTTTTCTCCGCCTTCTGCCCCGTGGCCAAGCTGTTCAAATTTGTTGAAGAGCTTAGGCATCTCCTCTTTGGTCATGCCGTGGCCGGAGTCTGCAACATATAACTCGATCATGTCGCCCTTATCCGCAAGGCCTACCTCGACAAAACCCTTGGCGGTGAACTTAATGGCATTACTCAAGAGATTTGTCAAAACCTGTTCTATTCTGAGCTTATCGAAGGAGAGTCTTGTTTCCTTTGAAGGATAGCTCTTCCTGAGCTCAAGTCTCTTTTCTTTTGCAACACTTTCAAATCCGTGAACGATCTCGTTCACGGCGGCCACGATGTCGTCATCTTTCTTTTTGATATCGAATTTCCCGGCCTCTATCTTGGATATGTCAAGCAGGTCATTAACGATGAGCGCCAGCCTCTTTGCATTTCCACCGGCCATTCCCAGTATCTTTTTCTGTTCTTCCTTCAGATCACCATGCATCCCCTCTGTTACTTGGTCGATCCCTTCTTTTATTATGAATATTGGCGTTCGAAGCTCGTGAGTTACCATTTTAATTTATTTTGTCGATCTTTGCCGACGCGCCCCCCTTAAAGAAGCGCACATGAACGCTGTCCCCTTTTTTAAGAATTGCGGCATCGTTAACGACCGACCCCTTCTTTGTAACAACGCTGTAACCCTTTGAGAGCACGGATAGCGGAGAGAGATGGTTCAGTTCCGCGGCCAGCTTTCTGAACGAGGCGTCAAGCCGGGCCAGTAGTACGGATGCCACGTTATTAAGCCGCTCCCTCAAAGAATCTATCCGGATGATGAGGTCCGGAAATCTCGCTGTCGGGGGTTTTAGGTGAGAAGCGGTCTGAGAGAATAACTTGATCTTTATATCAAGACATACTGAAAGCGCCCTTAGAAGCTGCTGATGTTTGTCTTTCAGGAATTTTAAGAGGTCGTCCTTCTTTGGAACGGCTATCTCGGCGGCGGCCGATGGTGTTGGGGCGCGCTTGTCAGCAACAAAATCCGAGATGGTGAAATCTATCTCGTGGCCCACGGCGCTTATAACGGGTATTCTGGAGGCAAATACGGCCCTTGCAACGACCTCTTCGTTGAACGCCCAAAGGTCTTCAAGAGAACCGCCCCCGCGGCCCATGATCATCACGTCAATATCGTCGCGCGTATTAAAATAGATGGTCGCCTGTGCTATTTCAGGAGCCGCACCGTCGCCCTGGACTCGCACGGGATATAAAAGGACCTCGATACCCGGATATCTCCTTGAAAGGACGTTCAGAATATCGCGAATGGCGGCGCCGGTGGGTGAAGTAACTATTCCTATCTTCTTTGGAAGGAATGGAAGAGGCTTCTTATGTTTTGGATCGAAAAGACCCTCTTTAAATAATTTTTCTTTTAGCTGTTCAAAGGCAAGTTGCAGCGCACCGACACCTTTAGGCTCGCAATAATCGACGATAAGATTGAAGTCGCCGCCCTTTTCATAGATGGAAAGGTTCCCGCGGCAGATGATCTCTATCCCGTCCTTTATCTGGAACTTTATCTTGGAGGCGTGCCCCTTAAAGAGAGCGCACTTGATCACCGCCTTTTCATCTTTGAGCACGAAGTATGTGTGACCTGACGGAGATATCCTGAAATTTGAGACCTCGCCTGCGACCCAGATATTATTGAAGTTCCTTTCAAGAAGCTGACGTACTCCCCCCACAAGCTCGCTCACGGTGAAGATGCGCGGCGCCTTATTCTCGACGGATACCGGCGCCGAGACTTCGGCCTTTGCCGGAGGGCTCACTATTTCATTAAAGTCCAGGGTTTGTTGCTCCACAGTTATAAAAGCATCAATGACCAAGCTCCAATGACGAATAAAATCACAAATTCCAATGAATCAAATGAATCAACTGAGATTTGAGTCATTGAATATTCATTCGTCATTGGGTTTTGGACATTGGGGCACCTCTATAAACCCATTGTTATGTCATTGCGAGGAGCGTCCAGCGACGAAGCAATCTCCATAAATCAAGTGTTTATGGGGGATTGCCGCGCCCCTTCGGGGCTCGCAATGACAGCGTGAGTAGTTTATAGAGGTGCCCATTGGTCATTTCTCCAAAATTCCCCTTAATTTCTCCATATCTTCATCTGCCGTTCGAAGCCGGTCCAGCTCTTTTCCTATTTTCTTCTTTGTCATCTTTATCCCATGCACCGAAAGCACTTTAGCGATCCCGCTATATTTATCGTTGATGGAATTGGTGACCGATTCGAACCCTAAGCACGCCGCCTTTACACGGTTTGAATAGAGGAGCGGGTTAAGATCAAAGAAAGCCTTGTCGTCATCCTTTGGTTCAATGAGAATAATGTCGCCCTTAAAGCTCTTGTCATCCCTGTATTTGTCGAGCGCCATGTGAAGCCTGTTGTGAAAGAAGGTCCTGAATATCTGGTTCAGAACGGTCATTATCCCTTCGCCCGCGGCCTTGCCTTCCCTTGTGTGCGGCCTGAAGGGGTTGTAGCAAACAATGAGGTCGGCCCCCTTTTTGACGGCAATGTCTATCGATGCGGTATCCTGAACGCCGCCGTCTACATGGTCCACACCGTTTATCCTTACCGGCTTATAAAATCCCGGCACAGCGGTGGATGCCTGTATCGCCCTTGAAATGGGAACGCTTGCGTTCTCATCGGGCCCGAAGACAACACGCTTGCCACCATCCAAAGAAGATGCAACAATGTAGAGGTGTTTGCCTCCCACCTTCAGCGTTGTCTTAAAGCTGTTGGTAAGCTTGTTGTTCTCTATGTTCTTTCTTATGTAATGCTCGACCGGCGAATTATCAAAAAGACCCGAGGGAAGTATCTCGTAAAGAGATGGTGGCGATTTGTCGGAAAAGAACTTCTTGGCAAATGTCAGGGGTTTCGTGATTATCTCCATCATGTTGGGCCAGTAAAAATGCCATGCGGAGAACTTGCTGAATTGCGCCGAGGTGCCATCGAGGCTCTTTAACATCTCTTCGGGACCGATACCGCCGGCAAGAGGTGCGGCCAGCAAACTTCCGGCGCTTATCCCAACATAGGTGTCGAAATCGGTGACCGTAAAACCGTCCAGATAATCGTTCAGGGCCTTAAGGCCGCCGGACATAAAGGAGGCGCCGGTCACAGCCCCGCCGGCAAGAATGAGCGCCTTTTTTGAGCCAGACCCCATTTTTTTCGAGCCGCTTTTATGGACTATGGTTATACCCATATCTATACTATTCGTGCTACACCACTATCTCGCTATCGTAAAGAGGTTTTTGGGGTGAGCTGTGCCATAAAGGCCTTTGTGGCTTTTTCCCAGTCCTTTTCGGGACCAGTGGCAAGATACTGTTGATAGTATTTAAGAGATTCTTCATTCTTCCCGGCCTTTTGATAGATCCTTCCCAGGCGAAAAATGGCCCTGGTCATCTCCGGATCGATTTTATATATTAACTTATATTCTTCGGCCGCCTTGTCGTACTTTTTCGTGTCGATATAGATATCGCCCGAGAGTTGGCGCAAAATGATGTTATTGGGGTATTTCATAAGGAAGAGAGTTAGGATCTTTCTGGCCTCGTCGTACCTCTTTTCGCGGGCAAGCATAAAGGCCATATTGGCCTCCGCCAGGGTCTTGCCATATTTACCGTTCTCGATAACGTTCTCAACCGCCGCTATCCCCTCTGCTGTGTGGTCGCCGAAAAATGGCAAAAACCGGAGCCCTTTTGTGAGGACCGATCTCCAATAATTGTACATTCCTATTCCAAGGTCCGAATCGACGAACGTCTTGTCTATGAACTGCGCCCTTTTTAAGAGCTGTGTGGCGCGAACTGCGCTCCCTACCGCCCTGAACCATTTTCCCTCTCTGGCAAAATAGAATCCCTTCATCCCGTAACCGGCGCCCAAAATAAAAAGGTCCCACGTGGTTGGGTTGTTGTTAATGGTCTTATAAGCAACCCTTTCGAACCTTTTCTCCGCTTCAACGTATTGATCTTTGAACCTGAAATCCAGGTTCTCGAACATCATTATCTGCAGCGTTGCCAGTTGGCCAAACGTGCCGCAGGGTGAATCCGGATATTCTTTCTCGATGATCGAAAATAGCTCGAGCGCGGCCGGGTAATTGCGCTCGAACATGAGCTCTTCGCCCAAAAGCGTCTCGGAGATTACGTCGGCCCTTGCGTGGGATGAGAAGAGAAACAGGAGGCATGAAGCAAGAAGCAGGATAAAACCGTTCTTGCTCCCTGCTTCATGCCTCCTGTTTCCTGTTCCCTTTTTCTTTAACATTGCATCAACCTCTCATCTCGTGTTATTATTATACGCAAGATGTCCAAGAATTCGCTCTCGATCCTTTATATCACAAAGAAACAGAATGCGATAGTACCACTTGCATCCATTTTGAGGCACGCATTCCCCAAATTGACCGCCTCGCAGACCGCATCTCCCGAAGAGATCCACAATTTTAAAGACCTCGACATAATCATCGCCGATGACGAGTTCAAGATCAAGACAGACCTCCCATTCTTAGGCGTTGTCCCCATCGAAAAGGCAGACGAATACGCTAAACAACACCTTGATTTTATTACAGAAAATGAAGTTTCGTCATATGCTATAGCAAGAGCTGTAAAAGACATTCTTGAACGAAAAAAACTCACTCAAGAGTTAAAAGAGGTCTCGATAAAGGACGAACTTACCGGACTATACAACCAGAAATTCTTGCTGGAAACGCTCGCCCGCGAGACAAAAAAGGCGATAAGATATGGCTATCCGTTAACTCTCCTTTATGTGGGAATAGACTCGCTTCGAAAGATAAACTCCAAATACGGCCACGAAATAGGCGACCGCGTCCTTGTGGACTTCGGGCTCATCGCCACGAATTCTGTCCGCGAGATCAACACGATACTCCACCACCACGAACATTTTGACGGGAACGGCTACCCTGACCACATGCAGGGCACGCATATACCTGTCGCCTCCAGAATAATTCATCTTGCAGAAAGCTGGGACGCAATGATAACAGCTCAGGATTACAGGACCGCGTTTCCGCTCGATCAGGCTTTAAACGAGCTTAAAAAAGGGGCGGGAAAAGAGTTCGATCCCGAGCTTGTTGCTATATTCACGGGGCTTATCGAGAACTAGTCTATGGCCAAAGATAAAAAGAGAACGGTTAAGGGCGAGATTTTTGGTGTATTCTTTCTGGCGCTGGGCATTTTTTTTGCCCTCTGCCTCCTTTCTTACGACCCGGCGGACCCGGCGCTGAACGTAACATCTAACGTTAAACATATAAACAACTTAGGCGGTTTTGTGGGGGCGTATACCGCCGATATACTTTTCAACATCTTCGGCGTCAGCGCCTACTTCCTCTGCTCGGTCCTTTTCCTTGTAAGCTTCCTGCAGTTCTGGGGAAGGACGATAAACCTTAACTGGAAAGAGGCTGTGAGCTACGCCATGCTTCTCGTCTCCGGCGCTGCGCTCTTTCATTTAAAGTTCGAGATGGTCCATATCCACGGTCAGCCCATTGAGGCCGGCGGTTTTCTCGGAGCGCTTTTTGGCACCTTGATGCAGAACTGGCTGGGCAAGGCCGGCGCATATATCGTCGCTTTCACTCTCGTTACGCTCACAGCCCTTTACGCAACCCACATGTCGGTGGTGGAGATAGCCAAGGGTGTTCAAAAGATAACGGTTGTGATCGGTTCATGGCTCTTGGGGCTTATCATAATCTACTTCGAGAGGACAAAAAAGTGGGCCTTTAAAACACTACCCCTATGGAAAGATGCAATAGCCGACTGTATCGGGAACTTTAAAAAGCGCAAAAAAGTTAAGATAAACATCATCAAAAAAGAGGCTGTAAAAAGGGGCTCCGGGGTCGCCATTCCGGGACTAACATCCTCCGCCGAAAGGCCATCCAAAAAGATAGAGACCGCGGTAACTTCCCCCATGGCGCCCCAATCTGAATCGAGCGAATACGACGCAGACGGCCCGAAGATATTCGAACGCGCCGACTCAAAGCCTTCAAAGGCGCGCGACAGCCAGCTGGAGCTTGCAAGGATGAGCAAGGATTACACCTTCCCGCCGACGTCTCTCCTTGATTCGTCGGAACAGAAGATAGTCGCCATCGACGAAGAGAACCTCAAGAAAAACTCGGTGCTTCTGGAGCTAAAACTCAAGGATTACGGAGTTGAAGGAAGGGTCACGGAGATCCACCCCGGGCCCGTCATCACGATGTACGAGTTCGAACCCGCACCCGGAGTAAAGGTCGGCAAGATAGTGAATCTTGAAGACGACCTCTCCGTCACAATGGGCGGGCGAAGCGTTCGTATCGTTGCCCATCTTCCCGGCAAGGCGGCCATAGGAATCGAGATACCCAACATCGAGCGCGAGATTGTCTGGCTCAAGGACGTTATAAGCGACGGCAAATTCAGGCGCTCTAGCTCCAAGATAACGTTTGCGCTCGGCAAGAACATCGAAGGACATCCTGTGATAACCGACCTCACAAAGATGCCCCATCTCCTTGTGGCCGGCGCCACCGGCAGTGGAAAGAGCGTGGCTGTCAACACGATGATAGTGAGCACGCTCTACAAGGCAACTCCCGAAGAAGTGCGGATGATACTTATCGACCCCAAGATGCTCGAGCTCCCTATTTACGACGGGATCCCCCATCTCCTCCTCCCTGTCGTCACAAAACCGCGCAAGGCGGTGCTGGCGCTCCAGTGGGCCGTGCGCGAAATGGAGAGACGCTATAATATCCTGGCGGACGCAGGGGTCAGAAATATCGCCGGATATAACGAAAAAATAGACAAGGGCAGTATTAAGCTCATGTCCGTTGAAGAGGCGGCAAGGGTGCAGGCGGCGAACAGGGAGGCCATCTGCCATTTGGGCAAGCTCCCCTATATCATGATCGTGATAGACGAACTTGCCGATCTTATGATGGTGGCATCTAAAGATATGGAAGAGTCGATCACGCGCCTAGCCCAGATGGCGCGCGCGGCCGGCATTCACTTGATACTCGCTACCCAGCGCCCGAGCGTCGACGTTATCACGGGGCTCATCAAGGCGAACTTCCCGGCGCGTATGTCGTTCAAGGTTTCCGGCCAGCACGATTCGCGCACCATCATTGACACGGTAGGCGCCGAAAAACTCCTTGGCATGGGCGACATGCTCTTCATGCCGCCCAACTCATCTGATATCATGAGGTTGCACGGAGCCCTTATCACCGAGGTCGAGATAACAAGGATAATAAACCACATCAAGGAACAGGGAAAGCCCGCCTACGACGAATCGATAGTTGAAGAGAGGAACGTTGGCGAGGACGGGCTTCCCATGGGCGAAGAAGGGGAATATGATGAGCTCTATGACATAGCGGTAAAGCTCGTTTCTGAAACAAAGCAGGCCTCCATCTCAATGATACAAAGGCGTTTCCGCATAGGCTACAACCGGGCAGCGCGGCTAATAGAGAAGATGGAGTTGGAAGGCGTTGTCGGTCCCGCCGACGGAGCAAAGCCAAGAACAGTGCTTGTCAGCGGCCTTTCGCAGGAGAGAGAATAGCTGAAGAAATATCCAATGACCAAATCCAAATGACAAATAAATATCCAAAATTCAAATCCCAATGGCATGAACGGATTGGACATTGTGTCATTGTAATTTCATTCTTCATTGGGATTTGGACATTGGTCATTTCGAACTACGCGAACGCCGCTTCGGTCGACGGGATCCAATCCACCTATTCTTCCATAAGGGACATGACCGCCAATTTCACGCAGTCGACCTACGTTGAGGTGCTCGATTCCACAATAAAAGAGCCGGGCGTTTTTATGATGAAAAGGCCTGGAAAACTATTTATCGAATATACCGGCGAACATCCTAAGCGCTATATAAGTAACGGCAAGAAACTCTGGATAATAGACAAGGAACTCGAACAGGTAGAGACCTACAAGGTGGGCGGCGAGACCATCCCCAAAGAGGCGCTTGAGTTCCTGAACGGGTTCTCGGAAATGAAGGAGCTCTTTACGGTAGCCGAGCGGAAGGTGAATACCCCCAAAAAGGGAAACACATATCTAAAGCTAACTCCCAAGGGAAAGAGCCCGCAGTACAAATGGCTCGATTGCGAGTTCGGACCCGACAATATCCTCAAAACGATGACGATACATAATAAGTCTGGAAATATTTCCACTTATGTGTTTGATAATACGAGGTTGGATTCGGGATTGGGTGACAGTTTGTTTATTTTCGATGCAGGAAGCAGGAAGCAAGAGGCAGGAAAAAGATAAAGTTCTCCAGCCTCCGGATTCCAGTCTCCGGCATCTAATCTGCGGAGTTCATATGAAAAAAATAGTATTTTCTGTGTCCTGCATCCTGTTTCTTGCTTCTTGCCTCCTGACCTCTTCCGCGCACGCCCGCACCGAAGGCTTCTATATCGGCGGCGGCTATCAGCAGCCGGTAATGTTCACATGGAAGGACCAGAGCGTGATAGCGCCCGATCCCGGTTCATCGATCAAGTTCTGGCCCAACTTCGGCGCCTTCCTCATGGGCGGGTACGAGTTTGAACGACCCGACTGGCTCGGTCTAGCCCTTTCGGCCAACTGGGGAATGCTAAAGCTCAATAGTTCAGAGTGGGTAAATCTTATAAACGGTGATATGCAGGTAAACTTTCACTTCTTAGATCCCGACAGAAAGTTCGACCCATACGTGGGAGCGCTGGCAGGCTTTAACTACATGACAGAAGGAAAGGTTGCGAACCAGTCGGCGTCGCTTGGCCCCGATTTCGGTGCGGCATTTGGTTTTAAATACACCTTGATGGAATATGCGATGGCCGGTTCGCCAAACGTGACGAACCTCTCGCTAATGGTAGAGGTCCCGGTAAAGATAATTCTTTTTCTCAACGACAACGACCTTTCGGACAGCTCGACAACGCCGATCATACAGATACCTGTGAAGGTTGGATTGACCTACTCGTTTTAAAATAAGATAAAAATGAACGGAAGGCCTTTAATAAGCCGGGTTCTGTATCCCCTTCCGGGGTGCGATCATTCATCTGGGGTGCAAAGTTGCCTCGCATCTCGTCATCTTTACCAACGCTAGCGCTTGACTCGCTCAAAGCCTTGCGGCAAAGGCGGTTACTGATAAAGATAGTAGCGGCCTACCCGGGATTGTCCTCTCCGTTGCCGGATCGGACGGGCGAGCAACCCGTGTCCCTGCTTGGCCTTGCTTTCCGTAGAGTTTACCTCGTTTCACCCTCATCCGGGGACACACAATTAATTCACACTTCTTGAATTAAGTGTGTGTCCCCGGACAAGACTCGTCTCTGTGGCACTGTTCCTCTCCCGATTTTCATCGAGATGGCGGACGTTATCCGCTACGGCGCTCTTTAAAGCCCGGACTTTCCTCCATCCGCCAAAGGCGGACGGCGACCGCGTAAAAGGCCCTCCGTTCATTTTTCAAAGATCTTTACTTTAAGCTTCGTCTATCGCCTTGTTGGCGAGCTTATCTGCCTCTTTGTTCATCTCGCGAGGCACATAGGTTATATTACAGCTCTTGAATTTTCGCAAGAGCCCCTTGACCTCTTCAAAAAGGGGCCTAAGTCCTTCGTTCTTCACCTTGTAAAGGCCCTTTATCTGTTTGACGATAAGCTCCGAATCGGCAAAAGCCCTTATCTCTTCGGCGCCCATCTCTACGGCCGCCTTTAACCCTGCGATGAGCGCCCTATATTCCGCCTGATTGTTCGTCGTTTCGCCCAGATACTCGGCTATCTCTCTTACAATGGCCCCTTTTTCGTCCTTTATCGTTACACCGATACCGGCGGGTCCGGGGTTGCCGCGTGCGGCACCATCGCTATTTATTATCAGTTTTTTCACGGGTCACTTCTTACCTGTCCCGAGCGCGCCGGTCGTCGGGCCGGCAAGTCGAGGGGTCGATAAGCCCGAATGCCGAAAGGAAGCGCTTCTCTTCCCTTGGCGAAAGGCATGAAATGACGTTCTTGGCGTTCTTTGAAAGGGTCTTGTCTCCCCTGACGTTGAAGGCCCCTTTTGTCTCGGCGGCGGCTTCAATTGTAAGCTGGTCGGCTATCTCCCTCAAGAGGGCCTTCACCTCTACCGAGGTCAGTTCTTCACCCGTAACCTTTTCGAGCGAATGAAGGTCTTCATGTTCGGCGAGATAACGCAAGATCTCGGCGGCCGCATCCTTTGGCATTGTTTTAATGTTGATCATAATTGTACGCGATTATACCACGCCAAAAATGCAAGACAAATTATTTCTTAAGCTTCTTCTTGCGTGGGCGCTTCTTCAAAGAAAAGGAGCCTGCGGCAGTTTGGGCAACTGATGAGCTCTTTCCACTTCATTAGCTCGATAAAGACCTGAGGGGGTATCCTTTTATTGCACCCGCCGCAGACACCGTTTATTGCCAGCGCCATCCCATCGCTAAAACGATGCTGAATTAAGCGGTATTCGCTAAGGACCTTCTTATCCACGCCCTTCTCGGCCTCGGCCCTCAAAGCCAGCTTTTCGTCACGTTCGAGCTTTAAGAGCTCCTCTTCCTGCTTGAGCCCAGTCTCCTTTTTCCTAAAGACATTCTCTTTATCGGCTATTCCCAAAGAAAGTTGCGTGATTTCTTCAGAAATCTTCTCTATCGACTCCATCATAGTAAAAATGGCCTCTTCACGATCCTTTGTGGTCTGCTTGGCGTCGGCTATCTCTTTGATGGCGGCCTGATATTCCTTATTAGTTTTAATAGCATGGAGCTTTGACTCGCGTTCTTTGGTGCGGGCATTCTGGGCCTCTATCTCAAGCTCCTCAACTCTCTTCTTTTTCTCGATCTCGGCTTTTAAGGCCTCTTTTTTGATTATTTCTTCCTGGGCGGCACGAAAAACGGAGGCGACTTCGTCTATTTTAAGGGGTATTGCTTCCAACTGGCGGTTTATATCGTGGAGGACGACATCGACGTCCTGCAGTGTCTTGAGTAACGCTAATTGACCTTTCAGATCGGCTGTCACAATTGGCGGGGGATATATGCTGGCTGGATAAAATTGTCAACCCCGCATTTATTTTAATTTTGCAAGTAAGAGACAATAAGAACGCCCATGGAAACGATGTAAACTATCAGGGTCCCGCGTATAGCACCGAACAGATTCGGAGGCTCCTCCAGCATAGTTCTGGCGGTGTAATAGTTGCGCCACATAAAAGGGATGGTTAGCAAGATAAGAAGGGAGATCTTTGGCAACAGATCAATAATTACCATCAGCGTCAAAGTTATGTAGAGAACGACCGACATCAAGCCGTATATGGTTACCGTCCCTTCCCTGCCGCTCCTTACGCATATATTCCTCTTGCCGACAAGGCTATCCTGCAGAAAATCGGGCACCTCGTTCATTATCGCTATTAAGAATAAAAAGATGGCCGGTAACGCTGATGCAACGACCGGAAGCAGATCTATCCGGCCGGTCTGCAGGTAGTAGCTACCAAGCACCATGGCGGGGCCATACGAAATGGCGATGACGATCTCGCCAAGTCCTCGGTACGTGAACCGTAGTGGCGGACCAAGATAACCGGCCGCCGCAATAAAACCGACCAAGGCAAAAATGGCAATGCCGGCCCCAACCTGCCATGTAAGATATACCGCGAACAAAAGGGCTATAAAGAAGGCCCCAACACCTATATAGAACTTTTTTTTTGTGACAGGCTTTGGGTTCAACTGAAAGACCCTGTCGGTCCCCAGCACCCAGTCGAAATACTCGTTGAAGGCCTCTACTCCGACGAGCGTAAAAAATATGCCGACAAGGCCTATAAGAAAGAGTTTAAGGTCGAACGCTTGAACGCTATGCCTCGAAATGACGGCGCCAAGGCAATATGGCAGAAGGCCTGCAAATAGCAGAAAACGGTAACGGACGAACCTTAAAATACGTTTTGCCATTTATTTGATTGGGCGAGGAGGTTGGGATCCTTTATGACCCTCTTTGTGAATTCGATGACCTTGGGTTCGCGCCACGCCTTTTTGTAACGTTCCCAAACTTCCGCAAGCGATTGTTCCTTAACATTGCCGCAGATAAAGGGAAGCGGCCCTATTAATTTAGTATTGCCGTTAGGAACGACCAAGAGGCTCGCCGATGGCTTTTCCAATCTATATTTGAGCTCTTCGATGACATCGTACGGATAGTAATAGACCTTCATCTTGTTCTCGTATTGTTTTGTTTTTTCGTCGAGGGTCTTAAAGAAGGCCTTGTATTGTTCTTCGGTAGGATTCAACTTATCCCAGTTAAGCGCGGCACGCCCGATGCGCATTATCTTGCCTGTATAAAATCCGTAGCAGCCAAGGTCATGGGCCATGTCTATCGCCTCGCCCACTTCATGGATATTAAAACTTGTCGGCACGAATACTATCTCCGTTGTCACGCCCTTTTCCACCAGTTTTTTTACGGCGGTATAAGATTTTTTCCAGTCACCCTTTAAACGCAGGACCTCATGGGTGGCGGCGGTCGCGCCATCGAGGCTTATTTGGACCGACCTAAAATCGAGCGCGGCAAAACGATCAACGACCTTGTCGTCGATGAACTCTCCGTTGGTCTCGACCTTTAGGCTCATTCCGGCTTCGCGGATGAACTCTGCCACTTCGAAGAAGTTGGGATGCAGAAGCGGCTCGCCGCCGGATATGGCAACGTAAGGGATCCCCATCTCGCGGACCTGATGCAGGAAAGTGAAAATTTGATCCCTTGTCATCTCTCCCGGAATGTGGTGGCCGGCCTCTTCGCAACAGTGGAGGCATCCAAGGTTGCAGACGGAATTTATCTGCCACGCAAGAAACAGCGGCGCCTTGAAATCGTCAAAATTCTCTCCGGCCATGCCGGGCGTTGTGTTAAAGTTCTTTGTGGGTTCCATGTTTACTACAGTGATTAGTGAACAGTGATTAGTGATTAGTCGGAGCTCTCCGAACCACGCACTAGAACACTTATCTTGCTAACACCTCCTGATCGATCATGTTTTCGATAAAACAGTTGACATCATTAGCGATGGCTTCTTTAGATGCTCCGTAAAGCGACGCCAATTCGTTAACAATGACATCCGGCGTCTTCTTCTCTTTGAGGCGCTCGATAATTTCAGCAC
Source organism: Deltaproteobacteria bacterium CG11_big_fil_rev_8_21_14_0_20_49_13 (assembly GCA_002796305.1). Lineage (NCBI taxonomy): Bacteria > Deltaproteobacteria > Deltaproteobacteria bacterium CG11_big_fil_rev_8_21_14_0_20_49_13. The sequence continues at coordinate 20,342 of PCWZ01000049.1, read as the reverse complement.
CGGTTTCGTTGGTAACAAAGACCTTCTCTTTTAATGTCTCAAAGATGACCGTTCCAAACTTTTCTTTCCGCACCTGAACGTTCTTTTTGAATTCCATAGATTTCTCCTTGCCTCGCCGTAGCCATTTTAATGGCGAAGGCGGGCTTTAAAATAAAACAAAGGGGCATCGTCATAAACGTCGCCCCCTTGAAACGTTACGATATCCATCACACCGCGTTTAAGATCTAGGTAAATCTGATATAAGGCTGTGCCATTACACGTCCGGACACGTCTGTAAGCTCCGGCTTCACCCATTTCTGGTTCTTTTTGTCCTTTTTGGTCGTTACTTTGGGGTCGCAACCGCATTTGCACAGATCTTCTTTTTTCTTTCTATCCATTTTTCCTCCCGATTTGTTGAGGCGTTAATTTACTTGAAGGTTTGGATTTGTCAATCTTTTTAAACTTTTTAAACGGTTTAATTTTACGTTGACTACAGGACATCATATAATATATGGGTTTCCTCTAAGGAAGCGCCCGCCACTAGAGCTTTGGCGGGCAGAATTTTGAATATAAATGTTTGAAATTATAGTTAAGCGGCGAACCGCCCGGCTTTGCCAGCGGTGAGCCGAGTGGCTTGGGGGGAAACGGCGAGTCTTCGAGCCGGTCGTTCCCCCCATCTTAAATAGGGCCTCTAGCTCAATGGTAGAGCTACCGGCTCATAACCGGTTGGCTGGGGGTTCGAGTCCCTCGAGGCCCACAAAGTCGAAAGGCCGGCTGTGTAAACAGCTGGCCTTTCGACTTTTTAGGTTCTCTGGACGAGAACTCGGTTCCGAAGGAGCCGCTGTTCCGACCGACCGCGGGTACTCACGTTTCGTGGGTGCGCGAGGAAATACCCGGAGCGCGACTTCAAACTCTTGTTTTGTGTCTCTCCCCGCATTCCTGCCTACATCAGCCCGCCGTCCATTAAATAAACTCCGCAAGAGCAGGCACGCTGAAAATTGCGATTGGCGCGGCCTTTGCAATAGCCAGTTCTATCTCTCTGCCGATCCGGAAGAATTGCTGGAAAAGATAAAAAATCTTATCGGTTAACTCGGTCAATATTGAAAGACCTTGGTAAGATCGTATAAATCTTTGTCTATCGTCTTTATCTTCTTGGCAACGGTCTTGAGAGGGATACGAACGATCTTCGAGCCTTGTAGCGCCACCATCACACCAAAGTCTTGTTCGTGCACACAATCCATTGCCTCAACTCCGTAGCGTGTTGCAAGAACGCGGTCGTGGGCCGTTGGCGTACCGCCGCGCTGTATATGTCCAAGCACCGTAACGCGCGTTTCATAGCCGGTGATCTCTTCTATCCTCTCCGCCAGCACCGCACCTATTCCGCCGAGGCGGACATGCCCGAACGCATCCTTCCCCTTTGAAGAAAGTACCGACTCTTTACCCTTCCTTGTGACCATCTGCGCGCCTTCGGCGATACAGACGATAGAGAAGAACTTGCCGGCATCGTGCCTGCGCCTTATCGCCTCGCAAACATCTTCTACCCTGAACGGATGTTCAGGCACCAGAATGATATCGGCGCCGCCCGCAAGTCCTGAATATGTCGCTATCCAGCCCGCATGCCTCCCCATCACCTCTACCACGAGGACGCGGTTGTGAGATTCTGCGGTCGTGTGAAGTCTGTCGATGGCCTCCGTTGCTATTGAAATGGCCGTGTCGAAGCCAAAGGTAAAATCCGTCCCGGGAAGATCGTTGTCTATCGTCTTTGGAACGCCCACAACATTAATGCCCCGCTGGGCCAACTTATAGGCTGCGCCCAAGGTGTCCTCTCCGCCTACTGCTACCAAGGCATCGAGGCCTATTTTTTTGAAATTTTTAATGGCCGTCTCGGCTATTGATTCTTCCTTGAAGATATTTGTCCTTGATGTTCCAAGTATCGTGCCACCGCGGTAAAGGATGCCGCCAACCATCTTTCTGTCGAGAGGCATCGTGTCGGCGTTAAGAAGGCCTGCCCATCCGTTCTTAAGTCCTATGACCCTGTCTCCGAACTGGGTCGCGCGCCAAACCACGGCTCTTATCACGGCATTAAGCCCCGGACAATCGCCGCCGCCAGTGAGTATCCCGACACGTTTGTTCATTGGATCAAATCCTCCTATTACGATGGGGGGGCGACCAGCTCCCAAAACCTCGCCGTTTTCCCCCAAACCCCTCGATCTCGAACTGGCAAAGCCAGATTCTCGCTCACCTTTAAAGTTGTGTGTCTCTTAGCAATAAGCGGTTTTTAACGCAAGAAAAACCGGCTGATTTTCCTTCAAAAACCCTGCATTGGCCATTTATCTTGAAGGAGCGGCCGGACGGACGTAATCAGAAAGCTGCACGGACGCTGTGGTATCAAAAACGCTTTGCCGCTGGTTCGGACGGTGAACGGCAAGAGCTATGATGTAGGTAAAAGGGTTGTCTCCTTCAACCATAAGACCGCTAAGATACGGATGAACAGACCTGTCATCGTACTTTAAAAGGAACGTTACATCCAATTCGCTTACATCCCTATCGTTGATGACCCTCTTTGTGAGGAAATATTCGCTCGTGCAATCACCACAAATATTGACTCCTCCGGGCGTCATTTTGTAGGCTATGCTTGAAAAATCCACCCTTCCGTTACCGGCGTCATCCACAAAAATATCACCTAAGATCTTTTCGCTCTCCTTTGTAACATAGACCGTGTCTTTGAAAGCGAATATCATCTTCTCACCGACCGACGGGAGCGTCTGAGGAAGATCGTCCTCTCTATCAACTCGCGAGGCCACACATATTTTACAGGCATCGGCGGCGTTCACAATGTTCCGCAAACCGCTGACGCAGGGATCCAATGAGGCGGGACAGCGTGTAACGTGCCCGCTACAAATAGATGCGGCATTAAGCCCGCCGTCTAGATTCTTTACAAGGAGATATTTGCCGGTAACCGATATGAAATTATCGAGACCTTCGGAGGAGCTTATCTGAAACGAATCGTTCGCCGCAAAACCGTCGTCACAAAGACCCGGCTCTTCGCCGGTTGTGGCCGGAGCCAAGATCCTGGCAGGGACCGAACCCGGAGTCGCTATCACCTGCGCGCGCGTCCGTATCGCTAGCGTCGATGTTTCTTCCGTGACCGTTCTCCCTCTTAGAGCACCGGCTGATAACGTCTGGCCGGCGGCATCAGGTCTTATACTCGACTGCGACCGAAACACCGGAGACAGAGGCTCATTGTCTGCCGCATCTCTTTGGCCCTGAAAACTGGCAGCCCCCTCCCTGGGCGCCGCAACCACAACCGCATCTCCTTCTGGCTGCGAAACGGCGGGGAATGAATGTCCGGCTACAACCCGTTTAACCGGTTGAGTTCCGATATCGTCTGGAGCGTCCCGAGATACAACGGTCGTTTGAGAAAAATCTTCGGACCTTGTAACATCATTAAGGCGGAAGTAATCTTTGTTGGCGGTTCCATCTTTGATCGGTTGGGGCTGCAAGAGACCATCCGGGTCCATTTCTTGACCTTCTGTAGTTTGGGCCTTCGCCGCGGCATTGTCCTTCTCAGCGTCCCCAAACTCCGCCTTTGGTTTATCTGCAAGGTCGGGTTTTTGGCCTTGCGATTGAGGAAACTCGCTTTCATCCAGGCTTGCGGTTATATTTTCGACGTTACTTATCTTTTGCATCTCCTGCTGATCTTCGGCCCCTATTCCCTTCATCGCCATTTTGATTTTGGATGGAACGCTGGCGATACTGTCGATGAACGCCTTTATAGATTCAGCTATGCTTTCGAAGAATCCTTTTTTTGCCTTAGCCCAGGCGGCCGTCTGAACAGCGGAAGCCGCCTGAACGGTCGAGCCCTTGCCCTCTCCTGAAAAAGAGGTGCTCGACAGCGTCAGAGAGGCGCCAAAGGCCACTAAAACCACCACCATTAATAGTCGTATATTTTTCATAACCGTTCCCCCAAGGAGTGATTATGCAATTGACATGCCATGTTCAGTAATCGGTGATCGGTAATCGGTGATCTGAAAAGAGTTTTATAAATTAAATGGTTATGAAAATATCATCTAACGGGAAAAGTTGAAAATTGATGCTGGTGGGTGAAATATTACCCGTCAGAGTTACTCACCCTTATCATTTTGGTAATGGCCTTGAGAGGGGGGCGGTGCCTGCCTTGAATATTTCCCAGCTCTTGAGATAATCGAGCGCCACCTTCTTTTGATAGTCTAATTTGCCGGTCTTGGTAACGAGCTTGGCGCCTTCTCTCGTATCAATACGTTCCGGCGGAACCTCTAGGTGACCGGGAAGGTCGCGTTCACGTATCCCCCTCTTTTCATCTTTTGCAATCTCGGGGGGCTGATCCTCTACGATTATATCGGGCATGATGCCTTGGGCCTGGATAGAGCGGCCCTTTGGCGTGAAATAGAGCGCGATGGTAAGCTTGAGTGCGCTTCCGTCATCCATCTCTATCACCGTTTGCACGCTCCCCTTGCCGAACGTTTGCGTCCCCAGCGCAACCGCGCGCTGATGGTCCTGCATGGCTCCGGCCACAATCTCTGATGCCGATGCGGTACCGCCGTTGACAAGTATTATTATGGGATAAGAAATATCCTCGGTGGCGACACCGTGAGCCTCCCTTCTGTCTATCTCTTTTCCGCGACTCTCCGTTGTGACGATAACCCCCTTGTTGATGAATATATCTACCACCTCTACCGCCTGATCTAAAAGACCGCCGGGGTTATCGCGCATATCTATGATAAGGCCCTTAAGAGCGTTCTTCTTTCTTAATTTATCCAGCTCCTTCTTCAGGTCCTTTGCCGTTCGTTCCTGAAAACTTCTGATCTTCACATATCCGTATTCCTTATCGAGAACTTCGGAACGGATACTGGGAACCTTTATCACCTCACGCGTCATCGTTACATCGAATGTCTTTTTGGGGTCGTCGCGCTGGATAGTCATCGTCATCTTTGAACCGACATTACCGCGCATCTGAAGTATCGACTGGGAAAGATCGAGGTCCCTTGTAGATTTACCGTCGATCCTGATTATCTTATCACCGCTCTTAAGTCCCGCCCTATCCGCCGGCGAGCCTTCTATAGGAGCCACGACCGTGAGCATTCCTCCCCTTACCCAGACCTCAACGCCAACTCCGCCGAACTTACCTGCGGTATCGGTGCGAAGCTCCTTGTACGATTGCGGAGGCATGTAAACCGTGTGTGGATCGAGACCCGAAAGCATTCCGCGAATGGAGTTCTGGACAAGTTCCGTGTCGTTCACATTTTCAACGTAGTTCTTTTCGACCTGGCTCAATATTTTGGAAAAGATGTGAAGATTTTTGAAACCGCTCTCAGATAAGGCAAAAGCCCTTTGCGAAACCAAAAGCCCCAAGGCAACGATAAAATACAATAATTTTCGCGTCATACGAAAGTTCTTATAACACCTTATTCTCATATTGGCAACTGACCTTTTGTGAGACCTTTTGTGAGACCTCGCAAAAGGTCATCCTGAGGCCCTCGGGCCGAAGGATCTCCCGCAACATTATAGTTCGATCCTTCTTACCGCCGGTATATTTCTTCCCAAAAAGTTCATGGCAACGGATTCAAAGCGTGCGGGAAGGTCGGTCACATACAGATGATATTCCGCCTCTGCGTTAGGCGCTACAAGAAGTCCTTCTTTCTCAAGCTCGACCCTTAGGGCCTCGGCCGCCGCCTCGGCAGAATCGATCAACGTAACCTCGTCTCCTACCACCTTTTGAATGACCCCTTTAAGAAACGGATAGTGGGTGCACCCAAGGATCAGGGTGTCTGTCTTTTCCTTCTTGAAGGAATCTAAGTAGGTCCTTGCGACCGATTCGGTCACATCACCATCGAGCCAGCCCTCTTCCACGAGTGGCACAAAGAGCGGACACGCCTGACTCACCACGAGAACATCGGGATCGAGCTCTTTTAATGACCGCGCATATGCATTGCTGTTGATAGTTGCCGGTGTGCCGATGACGCCTATACGCTTTGACTTGCTGGCGCTAAGGGCCGCCCTTGCGCCCGGGTCGATAACGCCTATCACGGGGACATCGACCTCCTTCCTGAGGAACGGAAGGCTGTACGCAGAAGATGTATTGCAGGCGACAACGAGCGCCTTGATGCCCCTTTGCGCAAGAAAATGGGTGTTTTGTATCGAATATTTTATGACCGTTTCGGCCGACTTTGTCCCGTATGGAACGCGTGCCGTATCGCCTAAATAGATAAGAGATTCATGGGGAAGCGCCTTCCTCACCGCAGAAAAAACGGTGAGTCCCCCCACCCCGGAATCGAATATGCCTATTGATCTGTGCATGAACGTTACGGGGCGTGAGTACCCTTAAAACCGGTCCCAAGTCAAAGCAAAATTAAATGGGACCTTGAGGGGCTTGACATGCGAGCCTTTTTATTAGATTATCCGGACCCGCTGTACAAAATAACGGAGGAATAACGATCATGATACTCTTTTCAGCAATTGCCTATGCCGCCGACGCGCTACCGACGGTCGAAACAACGGATATAGGCTCCAACAACCACGTTCTGGCCCTTTTCTGGCAGGCCGACATCGTAGTTAAGTGTGCCCTGCTCATTTTAGTGATCTTTTCGGTCATTTCATGGGCTATTATCGTAATGAAACAGCGCCAGCTGAAGATGTTCAAGAAGAGGACACAGCAGTTTCTCTATTCTTTCTGGCAGGCAAAGTCTATAGAAGCGCTCGTCTCAAAAGGCTCCTTCAGGAAAAGCCCCGTATTCAGCATTTTTAAGACCGGCATAACGTCACTTCGCGATCCCGACAACGCCAAGAACCTGGAGTACATTCAAAGAGACGTTTCAAGAACGACAGACGAGGAAGTTGAGCAGCTCGAATATTACGTTCCGTTCCTTGCAACAACGGCAAGCGCGGCGCCGTTTATCGGCCTCTTCGGAACGGTGTGGGGGATACTTAACGCGTTCTGGAAGCTCGGTAGCGGCGGTTCTTCTTCTATAGCGGTCATCGGCCCGCACATTGCGGAAGCCTTGATCGCAACTGCAATAGGCCTTGCCGCGGCAATCCCGGCGGTTATTTTTTACAACTTTTTCGTCAATAAGATAAGGCTTCTCACCCGCGACATCAACCAGTTCTCAAGCGATCTTATGAACAGGATACAAAAGGAATATTTCAGATAATTATTATGACAAACAACCACAACGGTAACGGCCGGAACAAACCTCTGGCCGAGATCAACGTAATTCCTTTCTGCGATATATTGCTCGTGCTTCTTATCATATTCATGATAACGGCGCCTCTTATGCAACAGGGGCTAGATGTCAACCTGCCGCAGGCATCCGCGCCCTCTATTTCAAGGGAAAAGGCCGACATAATACTCACCATGAGAAAGAACGGCGACATTTTCGTGGGGGACGACCCCGCGCCGGTGACCATAGGCTTTCTTGAAAAGAAGCTTGGCGATGTCTACAAGTCGAAAGAAAAAAAGGACCTTTTCATCAGGGCCGATACCGATATCATGTACGGCGACGTTGTTAAGGTCATGACGCTGGCAAAGAGCGCTGGCATCCTGCGAATAGGAATGGTAACTCAGCCCGAGAATGTAAAGCCAAACTGAAGGGTTAAATGTGTACACGCGTCAGGACGTCCCAAACATATCCCGCCCGATATTCTACTCCGCAATAGGGCATCTGGTCCTGATAATAATCCTGTGCGTTGTCCCTTCGATAAAGCGGACTTTTTCTGATAAGCCCCTGCAAATGGTATGGGTTGAGCTTCCGCGCGGGACCTCCGAAGATATAGGGACCGGCATGAAAAAGTCCGAGGCCCTTCCTAAAAGCACCATTCAGGAACAAAAAGATCTCTTGAACCCGAAGGCTGAAATAGACAAAAAGACGATGAAGGAACCGGAAAAGGATAAGGACAAGAAGAAAAAAAAGAAAGAGAAAAGGCCGGTTAAGAAAAAGTCAAAAGAGAGCGCCGCCCTTGCAAAGATAGACAAACTTTTGAAAAAGCGCGTGATACAACCCGAGGCCGCCCAATTAAAGGATGGCGGTGAGGGGTTCAAATACGGGACGAGCGACGAGCCTTTAAGGGTTCCTATTGACGACCCGGAATATGTAAAGTATCAGGCAATGATACGCTCGAAGATAATTCAGGAGTGGATAGTCCCCATGAAGTACGGCGAGATGCCGGAGGGGACAAGACCGAAGTCGCGGGTGATAGTCATGATAAATGAGGGTGGCGAGGTAATATCCACCCAGTGGGAACGTAGGTCCGGTGACGCATCATTCGACTCCTCCTGCGTGCGCGCGATACAAAGGGCCTCCCCTTTTGACGAACCTATCGAAAGGCTCAAATGGGAGGCATACAATGAGGGATTTTTGGTGGAATTCGATCCGAGATTAAAACCATAAGGAAACATTGATCATGAAAAAGACACTACTTCTTGCTTCTTGCCTCCTGCTTCTTGCTTCTTCTGCATGGGCCCGCATCTATATCCCCGTCGACCAGCCTTCGGACAAACTTTTCCCGATCGCAGTTACCGAACTTGTAGGGCTGGATGGAATGCGCGGTTCAAAGCTTACAGAAAAGGTCCCCGATATAATAAAGAACGACCTGACCATTTCTGGATATTTTCAGGTTATCCCCGATTCCGCTTTTCTTGACGCGAGCGAAGCTCTCACATCAGACACTATAAACTTTGCAAAATGGACGGCTCTTGAGGCGGGCGGCCTTGTGAAAGGCTCCATCAAGAGGAAGGGGGGGGAATATACCGTTCAGTTGAAACTCTTCGACCCCTACTCGGCCCAGCTTCTTGTGGGAAAACAATATACATCCAACGAAAAGAACCTGCGTTCCGTTGCTCACAGATTTTCCGACGATATAATGGAGGCGCTTACGGGCAAACGCGGGATATTCAACACAAAGATCGCCTACACCGCCATGAGCGGAAGGGGTAACAAACCTATTTATGTGATGGATGTGGACGGCGAGAACAATTTCAGGGTTACGCCCGATTCATCTATAAACTTAGGTCCCTCATGGTCGCCCGACGGTAGCATGCTGACCTTTGCCTCTTACAAAAAGGGGAACCCCGAGATATTCTTCGTGAACCTTGGCAACGGAAACATGCGACAGTTGACCAACAACAAGAACACGAACATAACGCCGGCCTTTCTCACCAATAATTTGATCTACTACGCGTCATCGCTCGGATATTCTACTGAACTCTTTACAAAGAGCATAAGGGGCGGAAAGGAAAGACAGCTAACGAGCAACTCCGGAATAAATCTTGCTCCGCGATTTTCTAAGGACGGCGGGACAATGGTGTATTCATCGACCCTTCCCGGAAGACTCCACGTCTTCAGAACAACTCCGGAAGGGGGACTAGGCACAAGGTTGACCTTTGTAGGTGTTCATAATGATTCGCCGGACATCTCCCCGGACGGCACAAAGATAACGTTCTGCGGACAGGACTCGGGAACGTTCGACATATTCGTGATGAACAGCGACGGCAGTAACATTCAGCGCCTAACGATAGATTCCGGTTCTAACGAACATCCAAGATGGTCGCCCGACGGCCGCTATATAGTCTTCAGCTCTACCAGAAAAGAAGGCGCCGGCATATACATGATGCGGGCCGACGGTGCAAACCAGGTGAAGATGTCCAAGGGCGGCGGTCAGCTCCCCGACTGGGGCCCATGGCTTAAATAATTCATTTAGATATGCAGGTAAGCGTTGTGCCTTTGGTAAAGTCCGCCATACACGCCGTCTTTTCGCCGCCAGACAATATTATCTTCTTCTCCACCCACTTGTTCTCTGGTTCAAAATTTACCTTGAGCGTATAATCGCCCGGCCTCACCTTTACCGAACGAACGGGCGTCTCTCTCCTCTCAACGAGCCCCGGGATGTAAACATATCCCCACGGTCGCGCCTGAACGCTTAGGGTCGCTGGCATGGAAGACGGGATCGCCTTCTTCTCCTCTATCGTAGGGGTCGTTCGGACCGGTTCTGGTGTGTAACGAATTGAATGGGGGCTGAAACTAAAAAAGAGTCCCGAAAGGATGATGAACAAGATAGAATACACATATCTTAGGCCAAGCGCCTTCTTTTCGGGAGGGGTTCTTGAGACAACGCTCAAGGCCTTGGTCTCATTTCTTTTGTCGTCTGCTAAAGATGGCGCCTGCTTAATATTCTCTTTAAAATACCCGCGAAGCACGCCGGAGAGCTCGATGCTATTGGTGACAAGACCGTGAGACACAATATATCTATTTATGTCATCTAAAAATTCTCTGGCCGTCTGATATCTTTCCGAAACATCTTTTTTTAGCGACTTTATAATAATTTCTCTAAGTTCGGTGTCCATCTCTCTGCCCCAACCGTTTGGCAGTGACGATCGTTTTACCTCTTCGATCGTCATGAGGTCGTTGGGCGCGTCATAAAGCCTTTGGCCGGTCAGAAGCTCATAAAATATAACGCCTACAGAATAAATATCGGTACGCGCATCAACCGCTTTTCCTCCTGCCTGTTCGGGGGACATGTAGGCATATTTTCCTTTCACCTGTTGCGCGGTGGTTTCAAATGATCTGTGAAAGCCCTTGGCAATGCCAAAATCGGCGACCTTTACCTCTCCGCTGAATGAAACAAGGATGTTCTGAGGGCTGATATCACGGTGAACTATCCCTGAATTTTTATTATGCGAAAAATCGAGGGCCTTCAATACCTCTGAAACGATAAAACAGGTGAGTTTGAGCGGCCATTCGGTAACCTTTGAACTATCTTGAACCGCTTTGAACAGCCTTCTAACATCCACGCCATCCACATATTCCATAGATATGTAGAATACGTCTTTATCTCTGCCCAGCTCATACACCTGAACGATATTTTGATGCTGAAGCTGTACCAACGCCTTGGCCTCATCGCAAAGCATCGTTATAAAATCTTTGCTGTCCGACCAGACGGGAAGGATCCGTTTAACGGCAACCGTTTTTTCGAATCCTCCCTCGCCCACATACTTTGCTTTGTAGATCTCCGCCATCCCTCCCTGAGCTATCTTTAGCTCTAGGATATATTTGCCGAACTTGTGCGGAAGGCGCATGGTCTTTATTCCGTTTCGCCAGCATCAGTCTGCGGCTTCAACAACTCAACCGTGATCGTTCCGGTCTCGGAATGAGCCGTCAGTTTTGCGCCGCCGCCGTTCACATCCGCGACCAGACGCTGTCCGTTGGCGTCCACCGCCTCCGGAGCCGGGAGATCGGGCGCGCTTATCGTGCCGGCATCAACCAGGGCATCCAATTTGGCGCCGGTCCCTGCGTTAAAGACAAGCTTTATCGTCCCGTTTTTTGTGTCAAGCGAGCTGTCGTTCTTGAGATGTGTGCTTTCAAGCAGATGATAGGTGATGTTGCCGGAACCGTTCAGAACGCTAACGGCGGAGGAAGGGCGCGCACTAACAACAATATTACCGCTTTGGTTCTCTATCTCTACCGAATTCCCCCCGGCGTCTCCAACATTAATATTGCCGTTTCCATTCGACACCTTCACTGTACCCATGACATCGAAAACAAAGACATCACCGGCGACGTTCTTAAGTGACTGCGCCCAAGAGCTCGGGGTATTAACAACAACGCAGGTCTGATATCTGACGCCTGGATAACTGCTGTCGGGATGATTCGCTACGACCCGGGCCTCATCGGCCTTTGTCCCTGCGGATATCTGGATATTGCCCAGGCCTTTTTTTGAATCTTCACCGGTCTCGGCAAGCGCCCATTTTCTCACACCCCAAGACGCTTTATCTGTATCGTTCGTACCGTAAACAAATACGGCGCCGTTGATATTACCGACATACAATTTTGTTCCTTCCGCTATCTCTCCCCCCCAATCCTCTTCGGCCACGATCTCGTCGTAGGCGGCTGTCTGACCGGCCAAATCTTCATCTTTTTTGATAGGCACCGGCCGATAATCTGAGCAAATGCCATCGAAAAAATCCTTAACTGATCCCGGAACGGGCGCCTGCACTGTTTGAACAATATCAGCATCGGCAACGCCTTCGGTGCCGGTGTCGGCGGGACTATCGACGCCTCCTCCTGTTACATCGGAAGTAGCGCTACCGCATGCGGCAACAAGCGCCGTGCAGAACAGCATCGCCACCACGCCTGCTATCATCCTCTTTTTCATATCTTTCCCCTTTCTTAGTTTCTCTTTTAAGAAACCATTGCGAGCTTTATTCTAAAGCCCTTGTGATCTTAAAAAAACCGCCGATATCGAAAGTTCTGTTATCGCCGGTCACATCATATCGGAGCCTGACAGTGTTTCCGCTCACATTAAGCTTTGCCTTTCCAGCGTCCCACTTCATCGGACTTCTCACAACATCGCCGTCACTTGGCAGGGCGGCGGTTCCCATCATTTCAATGTATTCATCTCCATCGACACCATTGATGAACCATTCAAGCCATATTTTTTTGGAACCGAGATCAGCTATCGTAAAGAGGTCCGTATCTCTCTCGCCGTCGTCGTCTTCGATCAGCGTAATGGGATAGATGTATCTCTCCGCTGTACTCCCTGATGGCGCGCTAAAAGAAGGTGTAGACAACGCCTTTACAGATTTCGATTGTATATAACCTGTCACTACCAAATTACCGTCCACGACCATTCCTTCATCAACCGAGATATCGAATTGGGCGCCGACGTCAGGATTGCCATTGGCTCCGCTTATGATCTTTGGCGCGACCAATATCTTGTTATAAAGATACTGATTATTATCGGTTCCGACGATATTGCCGGATGCTCCGTGCGTTGAAGTTGCGGAACCGTGCTCATCTATGCTGGCCTGAAGCACTGCGTCTGCGCCCGATCTTTCGCCTGTCTCTGCCGTTATGCTCGATTGAAGCGTCGTGTCTGCCGCAGACCGCGCCAGAGATTCGCTGTTTAGACCGGCCTGAAGCGTCGTATCAGCGCCCTGTCTCGCCGTGGCCTCGCCCGTGATCTTTGCCGTGTAATCGCCCTTTGTCCAATCGACCTCTTCCTGCCGTTTTTTTATCGCAACATCGAGGTCCTTCAGCACTCCCTGAACCGTGCTTGAGCCTGAGTAAATAAACGTCGAGCCTACCCCTACCTTGGAAGCGCCCGTCGAACCCTGAACGCTATTAACAAAATTTCCAAGGGTGCCGTTATCCTCAATGTAAGAAATGAGTTCGTCGCTAAGATGGCTTTTTAGTATCACCCCGCCCCCTATCATCTCTCCTTTTAGAGAGCCTTCCGTCAGCCCAAGGGCTTTTTCGGACCAGAGGGAATACGGAACGGAGACTATCTCGAGCTTATCGTACGGCTTTTGGCCGGGTATCTCTACCTGCAGGAACCGTCGGCCATTCGGGTCGAATATATCGGAAGGGACCCCTCCCGTTGCCGCCCCGCCGCCACTAAGCCCATTTCCAATCATTGCGCTCACCCTCCCATCTGCGACATCCAGTTGCTGGTTCTCTTCATAGAGAATGTTGCCTTCATGATCTATGATCCTGAAACTGAAGTCGGTACTGCCATCCTGGATCAGATTTCCACCCTCATCGAAAAGGGCGCTCTGATAATTAAGAAGAAGAGGTATCTGCCTTGTCTCTTCTGCCCCGGAAATGGGAGAAATAAAAAGCGCCGCAAGGGAGAACAAAACAAGGAACGCATATTTCATAAGATCCTCCAATTTTATCTAGTGACGAATTCGGCCCTTCTATTTTCGCGAAGGTCTTCGACCTTATGTCCCGGGTTCAAGGGTCTTTCGGAGCCGTAACTCACGAGCATGATGACCCGCTCCGGATCAACACCCATCTCCATTAGATACGCCTTGACCGTGCGCGCACGCCTGTCGCCAAGCTCCATATTGTATTCTTTAGGACCGACCTCGTCGCAGTGGCCTTCTAAGATAATATAGATCCCATTGTTCCTTTTTAGCCATGACACGTTCTGGTCCAGCTCTTTTTCGACGGCTGGAAGGATGACGTCGCTTGCGAACGGAAAATAGACTCGGGTCACAGGGGGAGCCGCCGCCTCTCTCTTACTCTCCCCCATATATGAAGACGGGACATTAATGCCGCTCTTCGCACATCCTGCAAGAGCTACCGCCGCCGCTATGAATGACAGCTTTCTCATTTCTCTATGGCCCCCACATCCGTTGCGGATCCGTTCGGCCTTGGATCCCCATATAGATCGGTTTCGTTTTCAACATTAAGGCCTGAATCCACGAGAGCGTTGCTTATCGGGAAATAGGATGGCCCCACAAGCCCATCCAAGCCGCCTTCATAGGAAAGGTTCTCGCCAACGATCGTTCCCGGAACGAAAAGACCGGCGCCGCCGATATATTCCGATGTGAGCGTGAACTCCCCGTCACAGTCTATAAGCGCCGCGTTCGTCCCCGTTTGGGGGAATGTGGTGAAAAGATTGTTCTTCAGCTCAGCTCCGGACATGTCGTTCCCGAGGCACCAAAGAACCGCCTGGTCCTTTGAGAGAGAGGTATAGACCAGATTATTAATTATCTTCGGCGATCCGCCGTTAAATGAGATGCCGGAAGAGACCTTCGGGCTTTTGGCATACGATGACGAATCGATGGTGTTGTTGATGATAGTTGCGTTCGAATAAGTCAGTTTTATCCCCGTTGCATGTTCACCGTTGCCGGCAACGATGATATTATTGTAGATCTTGGCAAGGGCCTCAACAATCGCAACGCCTATTGAAAGCGTCGCCTTATTTGAACCGCCCCCGCTTATCTTATTGGCGTTGAGCTTGACTTCGGCATTCTTTCCAAGGATCACTCCGCAGGACCTTGGGCTTTTATTATTACCTTCAATGACATTATTCGTGAGCTCTATTTTACTATTTTCAATATAGGCGGCCGCCGTGTCGCATCCAAGATCGTCCGTATCAGGTATGATCCCGGCAACACTGTCATCGTCGCCATTATTTACCACAAAGAAACCGTCGATCTTAACCTGTCCTTCTAGATCTTTAAAATAAAGCGTTGCCGGAAGGTCGCTTCTACCAAGCGTCGTTTTAAATTGCGGCAGATCGTCAAGAACGCTTCTTTGTGTAAATTCGGCCGAAAACCCTCCGTATAGATCGACTCCGTCGGTAAATTCTGCTCCTGAGACATCATAGAAACCCGCTACTGCATAGACGTCATCTCCTCGGACCTTTGCCAGCTCGATGGCGCGCTTAACGCCGGTCACCGGTTCCACAAACGTGCCGGAGCTCGAATCGTTTCCGTTACCCGCATCAAGATAGGTTATGTGCAGACCGTCGCCGTCGATGTCGTCGTCGCAGGCGTCCCCAAGATTGTCGGCTGTCACAAGATCCCCGTCCGGGGCCTTGACACCCTCCATAGAGTAGGTCTTGTCGGTATTTTCCTGACCGGGATTTGAAACGCTTTTACAATTATCGCTATTGTCGCCAACGCCATCATTATCGGAATCTCTCCATTCTTTGGCGTCAAGCGGAAACACATCTTTACTATCGCTATAATCGTCCGAATCGGTATCCTGCCTTAGGGGATCGGTTCCGTTCTTGATCTCCAAACCGTCGATCATTCCATCGAAGTCAGTATCTTTATTTTTAGGATCTGTTCCAAATTCCTGTTCTTTTGTATCATCGAGGCCGTCGTCATCATCGTCGTTCTCACAGGCATCGCCATTCCCGTCGGCGTCGGTATCAAGTTGGTCCGTGTTGGCCGTGTTGACGCAATTATCGTTCTCATCCGACACAGAATCGTTATCCGCATCCGGTGTGGCCGTCGGTATCGATTCAGAATACGCGGATTCATCTCCGGTCGGGGCGGGCTCGTCCGCGAGCTCATCATCGCCGTTTGAGCCTCCGCACGATATTAAAAGTGCCGACATCACGACCGCAATGGCGTTCTTGTTCATAAATTCTCCTTCACACTGAAGAACGGCGCGCCTTTTTGCTTTGTACCGTCGATTATCCTCACGATGACATTAGAAGAGCGGTTGGTTCGATAATTTTTTGCGGTGAGACTGTGTTCTCCCACAGAAAGGAGCGCGGGTGAGATTGACGCGATACCAGTTACAACGTTCGGAGATATTTCAATACCGGAGGTGCTAACATCCGTCATGGCCGCTATGGATCCGCCAAACTCGTCCTCTACCATCACCGGATCCTTAGGATCCGAAAAGACCCTCACAATAAAACGAGTGTTCGGGATAGACGCCCCGCTCTTAATATTGGCGAAGACCGGAACCGACTCTAGGGTTATTTCTACATCTTCGGTTTCACCCGACGAAACGTGAACGCCGCTTACTTCGCCGTCTCTTATGGAAAGCTCGTTCGGATTTATCGCCTCGACCCTGACGGTCCTTTCATCACCCGAAGGCACGCCCTCAACGGTTCCAGAATCGGCGGTTCCGTCAATCTCGGCCACAACAGGCGCTTCTATGCCTTCACCAGTTATCGTTATCTTATACTTAACGATCTTGCCGTGAGAGATATTGGGATTAAATGATTTGGAACCCGTAACGATCGCCTTGATCGTCCCTGTATTATTTGAACTATATGTTGAGCTATTGGAACTGCCGGAATTGCCGCCGCATGAAGCGATCATTAAAATTGCAAATAATAAAATAACGCTACTCATAATAAACCCCTTTAAGCGACTCATTTAAACTGCACGTTAACGCTTCCTGCCCCTTCGCTATCTCCCCCTCCTCCGCCAAGCATGACCGCCGCGGCGGCGCCGCCGGCTCCTGCAGCAACTACGCCGCCCAGAACCGCCCAGAATGCCGGTGATTTTGTGAGCTCCTTTTTGCGTTTTCCCAAGAGCACCGGCTCACCCACGCCATCTGGGTCGAGATATTTTTGGGGATCGCTCAAGATATTTACCTTTGTCTGCGAGATAAGGCTCTCGGCGGCTAAATTTAAGTTTTGTGACAGATTGTCCTTTGACTGGTCATAACTGATAACGATAGGATTGTGACCCGCCTTATATTTTCTATCTACCATCCTGATCGCAACCTCTCCGTTTCCACCTGCTTCTTCGTCAACATCTATGAGGATCGTCTTTGAAACCTTAAGAATCTCGGCAACTCTCACTCCTTCGGTTATTTCCGAGCGAGCGACGTCTTGGGACGTAAGAAGGTTCTTGATCGGCGCCTCCTTCTTTATTTCGGACGCCCAGTACAGTTTTTCCTTTATCTTTATCGTTTCGTCGGATCTGACGGCAGCGATTCGCTCAACCGGCCTATATTTATTGGTTTTAATTAAGATCTTATACTCACCCTCGGGGAGCTCTGAGACCACCAATGGGGTAACTCCACGGATGACCCCGTTGATATAAACTTCGCAAACTTTAGGGTCCGTATCGATACGGATCTCGCCCGTGGGAAGGCGCTCCATCTCGGACCTTGCCCTATCAAACGCATCGACCGTTGATGGCGGAAACGTTTTTCTATCTATTGCATAAAAAGGATCTATCTTAAGGGCCGACCTCAGGTATCCTTCAGCATTGGCCCTGTCTATAATAGCGGCCGTAACGTAGGCGTCCCTGAGCGTCCGACCCGACTCACCTTTGAGTAGCTCTATTGCGCGAGAGACCTCTGCATAAGCGGAATCGCTATCAAAATTATAATAATGTTCCTTTGCCTTCGAAATCAGTTTTACGGCTTCTGAAGATAGATCCGAAACGGAAATGCTGTCTGCTGTGTCGTAATAACTAAGCACCGCCTCGGATTTTTCCTTCGAGATGACCTCTATGTCATTTTTTGAGAGCGCCTCCATAAAAAGGTTGGCGATCTCTTCTGTTGAATCGTCGGAAACTCCGTCTTTGACCGGGACAATGACTGCTGTAATCCCTCCTGCAAATAGACGATATGGAAGAACCATCTGGAACACGATAATAGCAACCATAGCCTTCTTCATGCCGTTTCACTCAGCAAAAATCATGCCAAGAAAGAAAATCGTATGATATTAACGAAAGTTGCAAACAGTTGTTCGTTAATCCGAACAATGATACATTCATTTTTCCGGAATTTCGTACTTATTTATGTGCTTATGCGCTTGGCTGTCACCGGCCACCTGAAAACCGACGATTATTGACTCCTGTAAAAGTAATTTCGTCATTTAGTCAAAAAAAGGGATAGGCCTATACACTTGGCTCAGGTTGATTAAGATTTTTTTATGTGGCCACATTGAAATCATTATGTTTTCATGAAGTCACTTGAGCCAAGTGTATAGCCCAAAAAAGGATTGGGGAATGTTTGACAAGAGAGGTTAAGAGACGGTGCTTATATTTTAGGTTTAGCGGCCAAAGCGCCTTGTATCATAATTTGCGATTACAAAACAATACATTTGGTGAGCCGCGGGGTGGGGTAAATCAGGCCACATGGCCCATAAAACAGGTTCTAACTTGGTCTATCCTCCGCCAGATGCGCCTGCCAGACTTTGGAGGGGCTCGGCCTTCGGCTGAAGCGGAGCAAATATTAAAAACCCCCGATATCAGAGGGCTTTTTTGTTGATAGGGCAGCCACTTTACTAATAGCTTGACTAACGCTTGACTAATATTTTCTGCTAAAGGATAATACGTCTTCAGCAGCCAATGATTTTATTCCATCGACTCTCTGTCCAACCAGCGAAACTAAGACTGGTTCAAAATCGTCGTGCAGTTCACAGAACTTAAAAAGGCTTTTCAGTTCTTTTTCACTGACCTTGGAACTTTTTACCTCCACCGCCCATTTTTCATTATTTGGGCCAATAACAATAAAATCAACTTCGGCGTCCCTATCTTTCCAATAATAAGTGCTCCATCCAGCCTCGATAAAGCGCGCGCCGATACAATTTTCAAAATAATGTCCCAGTTTTTCCGGTGAGATCCTTTTGTTTATGGGTTTTTCAAAACACCGAATGAGCCCATTATCGTGAATTATCAGCTTTGGTGAGCTCTTTCTCATCCGTAGTAAAGATTTAGAATATTTTTCTACCCCACTTACTAAAAAAGCATCCGATAGTAATCTTAGATAATGTTGGATCGTTGGAAGAGTTCCCTTTCCATGCAGTTGTCCCTGAACTTTTTGAAGGCTGACGACCTGGGCTGGAAGTGAAATGGCCGCACCAAACACCTGTCTTAGCAGAGCTGGTTGATCCACAGGATATAACTGCAGCAGGTCTCTTCCGATCGCCGGTTCAATAATCGAATCCATGACGTATTGGCCCCAGCGATTGATATCGTTCCTTAGTATTGGAAGGGAACCAGGATAACAGCCAAATTCTATGAATTCGCTTAACGACAGATCAAAGACTTTTTTTGATTCTTGATAGTTCCAGTGCTCGGCCCGTATCAGTTCAAATCTTCCAGCTAAGGATTCCCTAAGTCCTTTTTCAATTAATAACGCCGAGGACCCTGTCACTATGACCTTAAGCGCCCCTGGTTTTTTATCCCATAGTTTTTTTAAAACTTCTGTCCAAGCTGATATCTTTTGGACCTCGTCTATGGCAAGTATCTTGGCTTCGCTCTCTAGCGCCCGATTCCACCACTCCTCGATCGCACTGCTCTGTGTTGGAGTTGGATTGTCCGCACTCTCGTAAATTGCCTTTTCTCCGATCGCTGCCTTAAGAGCCGTTGTTTTACCTACCTGCCTGGGGCCAACGATCACCTGTATAAGGGGTTCTTTTTCCGATAATCGGGCTGAAATGGTACTTACAAGTATTCTGTTTTTCATAAGAATATGGCTAGGTTACACCATGCTTTACAATTTGTAAAGTGTATTTTATAAATTGTTAATGTTGCTTTGATTTATAAAACAGGTTCTAATTTGGTTTACCGGGCGGAGCCAAAGGCCGGCCGGCACCAGAGCGCAAGCGATGGTGGGCGGCATGCCACCTTACGAGCCATGGCACGCAGTGCCATGATCCTGCTGTACACACAATTTTAAACTTGGAATTTTGGCGCGATGGGATATTGAAGCTCATATTCTATGAAACAACTTGTGCGTTGCCAGTGGTGCGAAAAAGACCCTGTTTATATCAAGTATCACGATAAGGAATGGGGAGTCCCCGTCCATGACGATAAGAAGCTATTCGAGTTTTTAGTGCTTGAAGGGGCACAGGCGGGGCTTAGCTGGCTCACTATACTTAAAAGGCGCGAAGGATATCGCAAGGCGTTCGCTGGTTTCAACGCCGAAAAGGTCGCGCGATTCACACCAATTCATATCGAACGTCTGCTTAAGGACGCGGGTATCATTAGAAATCGTCTAAAAGTTGGGGCCGCCGTTTCGAACGCCAGAGCATTTCTTAAGGTTCAGGAAGAGTTCGGTTCGTTCGATGCCTACAGTTGGCGCTTTGTTGATGGTGAAAGGATAGTAAACCCGCTG